>CAVIXF010000226.1:0-3625 GCA_963646585.1 Candidatus Gastranaerophilales bacterium HUM_1
AATTCCGCATAATAAAATGCGGAAATCATTCCAAAACAGCTTCTAATTGTCGAAGCGCAACGCAGTAATCCGTTTCTGAATTTCGCGCTGAAACGAAAAAAGATTCCGCTTTTATAAACTTTTTTCACAGCCGCCGTCCATCGTTATTCGGCTCCACTGCGCCGCTCCGCCCGCCAGAGGCGGATTCTGCTTCGACACCCGGATTGAGAAATGTCCGAGCCGGGGGTATCTCTTCTCGACTCCACGGACGATCCGGGCGGCGACGTTCTCGATGAGGTTCGACGGCGTCGCCATCTCCTTGGCCGCGACGGCATATATCGCCGCCAGATCCACCGTGTCGGCGAGATTGTCGCTCTTCGCGGCCTTGTCGACGTCGATTTCAGCCATAAAGTCCACGATGAAGCGGTTGCCGTGCTTCTTTTCGTCCTCGTAGCATCCGTGATTCGAATGGAACTCCATTCCTTCAAGTTCAAGTAAGCTTGTCATATCTGTGAATTTTATCTTTATCTCATTTATCCTTGTCTCACAGGCCTTATCTTCCCTTTATCTCATTTATCTTTGTCTTACGGGCCTTTCCGTTGGGTCTGCCCTCAATCTTCCCTTTGGACATTTTTCCGGCCTGTCCCTGCCTTCGCCGTCCCTGTGGAACATCCTGACCTGCTTCCCGGCCGCGCCGCATCCCGGAGCGACGCCGATTATGAACACGCAGGGACGCTTGCCGATACGGAAGCCTCCGCCGATTTTCCTCCTCCATTCCCGGACGGGCAGCGTGCGGATGAACTCGCCGTCCGTCGTGATGTCTGCGGCGGCGCAGACGAGCGTGCCGTCCCCGCACACCGCGCAGATGTCGGCGAGCATCGTGTCGTTACGGTACGGAGTCTCGATGAAGATGTGGCTGCGTCCGCTTGAGGCGACCTCCTTCTCAATCGCCTTCAGCCGTCCGCGCCGCTCATCCGGTTTCGCGGGAAGATAGCCGCAGAACTCGAACGCCTGTCCGTTCATCCCGGAGGCCATCAGGGCCAGCATCAGCGAGGACGGTCCGACGAAGGGGACGACGGGGATCCCGTGCCTGTGGCAGAGGGCGACCAGCTGCGCCCCGGGGTCGGCGACCGCAGGGAGCCCGGCCTCCGAGATGAGCGCCACGTCGCCGCGCCGGAACAGCTCCATATAAGACTCCACCGTGGCCGCGTCCGTGTGCTCGTTCAGCTCGTGGAACTCCAGTGCGTCGATTTTTTCGCGCAGCCCCGCCTTCGACAGGTAGCGCCGCACCGTCCGCAGCTCCTCCACCACGAAAATCCCCACGCTCCCGAGCATCTCCAGCACCGGAGCCGGAATCACCCTCCCAGGTTCGTAATCCCCGAGCGGCGACGGCACGAGGTAAAGTTTATGTCCTGTATCTTCTGTCATATAATCCGTATTGTATTGACCCATATGATATATCCATATATCCTACAGTCATATACCCGTATCACTCACATTTTCATATCCCCTTGTTACGGTCATATCCTCGAAAACCGGTGAGCGTCATTTCTCATCCGGCCATTTTTCATTTCTCCTCCGGCTTCCCCTCGGCCGCCTTCTTCTCCAGTCTCGCCGCTTCGCGCCGGGCCTTTCTCTGCGCCCGCGTCAGTTTCTGTCTCCTTGCCTTCTGCGTCTCCCTGTCGCTGACTTTCAGCGTGGTGAGCTTGTCGCGGTCCTCGTCTTTGATGCCGTTGAACTCCATCTGGTAGCCCATACCGATGCCGTTGCGCTGGGAGTTGTCGAGGTAGTTCGAGTACTGGTCGGACGAATGCGAGAAAATGTTCATCCTCAACGCGCCGGAACGGTTGAGCTTGATTTCTATGTCTATGTCCCCGACCACCGACGAATTGGAGCTGCTCGTGTTGTACTGGCGGTTGCCTATGTTCCCGTTGACGGTCACGCGGTTGTTGAACAGCTGGGTCGAGACCGCCACATCGAATACGTCGTTGCCCCTGGAGTTCGGCTGGTAGTTGAGACCGAGGTCGAGCGGGATGTCAAGCTTCTGGAGTATGTTGTTCAGCTGGTTCGACATCACCTCCGAGACGTTCGAGTAGAGCAGTGTCGAGCTGTTGACTATGCCGGACTGCTCGTCGGGGATGAAGCTGTTGGAGATGATCAGGGAGAGGAACTGCTTCTGGATCTTGTCCTCCGTGCTGAGCGCGCTCTCGACCTTCGGCTTTATCGTCGGGTCTATGTCCGGGACGTTGATCGAGAATCCCAGACGCGGGTTCTTGAGCTTGTCGCTTATCCGTATGCCGCACTCGACTACGCGCCTGGTGTTGACCGAGGTCGTGTCGGAGATCAGGGTGGAGAGCGACGCCTTGGTCTTGTAGAGCGCGTCGATGTTGAGGCGGCTCTCCATTATATCGCCGTTGAACTGCACCGAACTGCCCTCCTTGATCTGGAAGTCGCGGGCGGCGAGGCCGAGGGCCACGAACTTGTAGCTTCCGCTGCTGATGCTGTAGTTTCCGTTGATTTCAAAGCTGTCGCCTCCGGTCTTCAGTTCTATGAGCCCGTTTCCTCTGGCTGACAGGACGTTGCCGCTCGCCTTGTCAATCTCCACGAACGCCGTCACGCCCGGCGTCGCCCCGACCCTGAGGCTGACCCCGATGTCGGCCGGGATTATGTTCTTGGTTTTCAGACGGCTGAGCATCTCTTCGTAAGGATCCGTCCAGACGAACCTGTCAGGCTCCCTGAAGGTCAGCAGGTCGGTCGTGCCGGCGGTCGTGCTGTTCGGAACCGGGATGTGGATGTCGCCTGACTTCTCCGTGACCGCGTCTATGTCGAGCTGCAGCTTGCTGAACGGGCCGGTTATCCGTACATTCCCGCTTCCGAAGATGTGGCCGTAGAAGTAGGGGCTCTGCGATTCGCTGTTGTTCAGGCATTCCATCCCCCTGACGTTCACGTTCAGGTCAAGCCCGGGGTTGTTGAAGTCGCTGTAGGTGATGCTTCCGTCCACAGTCCCGGTCGCCCCGAAGCGGTCGCTGACCGTCACCCCGTCGAAATGCGCACCGAACCTGTCAAGCCGCACGGGGCCGTTCACGCTGTAGGACACATTGGTGAACAGGAGATTGAGCAGCCCGTTTTCAATCCGCATCCCCTCCGAGCTGATGACCGGAGACTTCAGAGGCCCGTCTATGGAGACTTTTCCGGACAGCTCGCCCTCCATCCTGTCGAAGATCTCCCTGACGAAAGGCGACGCGTAGCCTATGTTGAAGCGGTCGAGGACCGCCGTGGCTTCGAGCGATTTCAGTGACGGCGTGTAGAATCCGTCCAGAGTGAGGGAGCTTCTGCCGTCGAGTTCGTTCCGGCCGCTGATGTCGAAGCGGTTGAACTGATTGTCCCATCCGCATTTGAGGGTCAGCGCACCCAGCTCCCTCCCGCCGACGGCCGTCGAGTCGCTGATGATGTCGAGGAGTATGCTCCCGTCGTCGGCGGGGGAGACTATCCGGGCATATCCCGTCGCCGTCCCCCTCAGCCCTATGTCCTGGGAGAACAGCGGATTGACTATGGAGAGGTCGAAGCGTTCGAGCTCCACGGAGAGGGTGTCGGAGACCGACTTGCCGATGCCGCCTCGGATGTTCAGCCGCTGGTTGTCGTTCTC
>CAVIXF010000227.1:0-3616 GCA_963646585.1 Candidatus Gastranaerophilales bacterium HUM_1
CCGTCTGAACAATGACGAATGCAATGGCGGAACCATAGACGCCTGCGCCTGGTCAGTCCAGAACAAAAAGAGTATGAATCCGTTGGCGGCGATTCTGATGTGGGCGGGCATATTTCTGGCAGCCTCGCTGATGATTTGGTTCGTAATACTGAAACCTCAGAGATATCCTGAATTCAAGAAGTTCAGAAAAAGTGTTCTGGTGAAGAAGAATGGCGCGGTCGTCTCCAATTTTACCGTAGACTTCAAGGGGGCGAGAGAAGTCTGGTTCTCTGACAGGAAGATCAAGCAGCCTGCGCTCAACAGAATATTCACAGGCAAAATCGCCACTGTCGTAAATCCGAATTTCGAGCAGCCGCTGCGTTTTGTCGCCAGAAAGAAAGGCAAGAATGCTATGGGAATCGGGAAAGGATATGTCTTCAACCCTAATCCCATTCTTCAGAGCGGAGTCGCAACCATCAGTGATCCGGTAAAGAATATGATGATAAACTTACAATAAAAACCAACTCCTATGGCAAAAATCAAACTTAAGAAGACGCTCTATGTGGGTCTCGGCGGCACGGGCGTTTCCACCCTGTTGAAGGTGAAGAAATGCTTTATTGACAGTTATGGGGAAATTCCTCCTATGATCGGGTTTCTTGCTATTGATACCGACAGCGCGGCCTTCAATAAATCAGTGACCAGCAACAGGGGAGACAGTATCCGCATCCTTCCGAGCGAACTCCTCGTATGTTCCGTAAATAATGCGCTCAGCACTTATCGGGCCAATCAGGCTGCCTATGACTGGGTGCCGTCCAAGAATGTCGGCAATCTTAAGAACATATCCGGTCTGGGAGCCGGACAGGTGCGATCGAACGGAAGATTCATCGCCTATTACAATTTCAAAACCATTCAGGACAATATCACATCCGCTATCACCAAGATTCTCCAGCTGATTCCGGTTACATCCAAATATGAGGTGGACACGAATAAGAACGGTGTTCAGTACGCCACCACCATCAATGTCTTCGCTTCTGTGGCCGGCGGTACCGGAAGCGGTATGCTCATTGACACGTTATGCCTTATCAACAAGGCGATGAAGGATATGGCTCTCCAGTTCAGACTTTATCCCTGGATTGTCCTGCCGGAGATTTTCAAGGCTATGAACGCAGGCCCGGCTATGGCGAATGTCCGATATAATGCATACGGATGCCTGAGGTCTCTGGATTATATCCAGCATCTCAATCCTGGCGAGCCGGCTGTCAATTTCGGTTTCGCCAATATAACCGAGCCTCTTTTCGACTATGCATTCGTCCTGAATAACCTTAACACGGCCGGCGTTGCGTTCGATAAGATTGATGACCTTCTTGATGTCATTGCCAAGAGCGCATATCTTCCTGCGAACAAGATGGGGGATGAAATCAGCTCCCCGTTCGACAACATACGCCAGCAGCAGGCCGGAGGCGTTTACGACATTCTTAACAAGAAGGCCTGGGCGGCCTCTACGGGCAGCGCCGAATTAATATACGACAGTCAGGCCGTAGGACGTTCGTATGCCGACCGAATCATCGCTCAACTTTGCGACTCGATGGCTCACAGTTCAACCGACGGTACGGATGAGGCGAACAGGTTCGTGGACAGTCAGGATGTTCTCATCAGAGAAAACGAGGGACGTGACGACGTCATCAACGATATGCTCTCACCTGCTCCCGAGTATGTCCTGACTGTTGATGACAATACGACGATTAATGACATCAACAACTATATCGAGTATAATGCGGGTGTCAGAATTGACGAATCGCTTAAGGAGAATCTCGCCGGCAAGATGGCGAATGTCAAAGGCCAGTTTGATAACTATCTCAAGGATTTGCTGGACAAGACCACGTCCGGTTGTGTCGGCGCGTCATTGCAGTTCATCCGTTCTCTCAAGACGATCATAAGTATATGCAGGAACGAGATGGAGTCTGAGAAAAATGATCTGAACGCGCAAAATTCGGTTCCGAGACAATGGGAGTCTCGTCTTGACGGGATAAAGACCAGCGGCATCAACAGGCTGTTCGGAAAGCGCTTTGATGAGGAGAATGCCGATGTGCTGACGCAGGAACTCTGCTCGTATGTCAAGAATCTGCGGGAAGAGAAAAGAAGGATATGGGCCATACGATTCTATAACGATTTCGAAACAGTCGTCACGAACTGTGAACAGCAGCTGCAGAATCTTCACTCGCACCTGACCCGAATCCACGACAAGTATTCCGATATGCTCCTTGAGCTGCAGCAGAGCACCACTTCAACATCGAAGTTCCAGATATTCCTTCATCAGTCGGATGTGTATGGGGTCTCAAGATATGGGATTGATGAATCAATCAAGGCTGACTTCCATACCTACTTTGAGAACAAGGGCGGTCTTGTTCAATGGCTTGCACTGTCAAGGGATCAGATTGACAGGTTGATGTGGGACTTTGTAAAGAATACCGCGCCGGTTGTGAATGCTGTGAATGTCTCCATTGACGATGTCCTCGGCAAGATGAGCCCGGAGGCGATCAGGGAAAAACTTGAACACCTGAAGGTTCTTGCCGCGCCGCTATGGACTTACAACACTCAGGGGTATAACACGACAGGGATGAATCTCGACAGATTCGTCATCATCGGCGTAGGTAACAGGGATACAAGCATACTCGCGACCGATCCTGAATACAGCGCGTTGTTTGACACTAACGGGAATCGTGCCGCCTTCGCCTCCACAAACCAGCACGACAGGGTTTATGTCCTTGTCGTGGAGGATTTGCTGCCAATCTATGCAATCAATAATTTCTCCACATACAAGAGCGACTTCGAACAGAAACAGGCGCAGAACTACCCGATGGCCGCTTATCTTGACGAGAAGCTGAACAACCGAATCAACTCCGAAGGCTTCAGCGTGATGCCTAAGATCGAACAGAACAACATTATGCAGCTGTGGGTCTATGGCTTCGTCTTCGATTACATACACTTTGACACGGAAACCAATTACTACTGGATCCGGTCAAAGAGTCGCGGCTCCGCCATCCACGGATATCGCTTTAATCTGAACAGGCAAAGAGACGTGGCTTATGACATATTCAAGACCGAAGGCCTCTATAAAGAAGTCGAAGACCTTCTCAATCTTGAGATTTCGCGGCACGGGAATGAAGGCATCAACCAGAAGATTCAGGAGATCAAGGACAATGATTCATATCTGAACAATTACGCCAGCCTCAGCCCGCTTGAGAAAGCGAATCTTGAAGAGCCGAACTTCAAGGCCGTGCTGAATCTTGTCAGTCAGGAAATAGAAATAATGACAAACTGAATCAATGTCCGCATTTATCGTAATAAGCGTTAAGGACAGTCTCAATTGGATCGTGGACGGCATAAAGAAGTGCCGTCCACATAATCCCGAGGTTGTCACTCATCTGTCTGTCGGAAAAATAAGGAAAGAGGGTGAGGCGAAGAATGGCGGAAAATATCGGTACGAGTACACCACATACTCCAAACATAACGGAGACGGAAATGCAGATGAAGCATTGGCGCCTACCATTGAATCCGACACTCCGCGCAATCTTTTTAAGAACCAGATCGCACAGTTCCTCAATGTAAGTGAAAACGACGGGGAGCTGATCAATAT
>CAVIXF010000228.1:0-3611 GCA_963646585.1 Candidatus Gastranaerophilales bacterium HUM_1
ATCTTACGATGAATCAGAAAAGCCACGACAGGGAACACCCACCAGATGAGACACAATCCAGAAAATGACGCGACGATGTCAAACAGCCGTTTCAACGCCATATCCCTGTTCCAATCGTAAGACGATGACACTCTCACGAGAATCTTTTTACTGCTGATTATCGGCAACTTCCATACGATTAGTCTTATTTGGCGGAATAATGGAGGCCTGACAAATCGACCAAGTCACCGGTAAGTCGTAAAAAATCATCTGAATAATAGTTCATTAGTCCGCCCAAACTGGTAAACGTCAGCTCTCCGAAATATATTTTCCCTCTAATATTATATAAATCGACTCTCACACAAGGAAAATCTGCAGAAAGCCGTTCTGCAATCTCCAACATTCTGTCAAAATTGATTGGCTTTGGCAAAAGTTTACCTCGACGATACTCATTATTGAAGACCTCATACTCCGGATGGGCATTCCAATCTCTATCGTATGTCATAACCTCGAGTGAATGCTTATCTCGGTTAGCACAGGTCAAAATGTAATGACACTTACCATTGAAACACCACATCTTATAGTCAGTCAGCGAAGCTTCCCCGGGGGCGGCAGGCAGCACTTCCTCCGCAATGACACAAGGCCGTATATGCTTGTAATGAGGTTCCGCACTAAGCGCGCCGATGTTTTTACGGTTCAGCCATTGACCTATCAATTTAAGAAGTTCGGATTTTTTTCCTGAGGTCAAGTCGGATTTGCGGACAATCCGATTCGTTCCTTTCCCATCCCCGTTATTGGCCTTGATGATGAATGTATCCGGGAGAGCATCAAAGTCCACGTCCTCCGTCTTATACCAGGTGGCATAAAGTTTCACGAGGGTGTCTCCCAGTCCTATTTTCTCCACATAGTCGCGAACTTTCCGTTTGTCGGCCAGCTCCGTCCACATAGAGGTGTCCGAGTACAGTTTCGCCCACAAGATCTTTTCATTCAGATTCCGGGGATTCTTCAAGTTCAAGGGTTTCCCGAAAACATAACGGTAGCGTATTCTCAACAATGTTTCGGGAAAGTGATTCCCCATAAATTCCATAAATTTTATCAGTGGCCAGAAAATTACTCTGCCAGATTTACTCAATGTCGGATGAAATGCCATATTCTTGTTTCTACACTTTTTCTCATTCAGTGTCTGAAGAAGTCACGCTCCCAAATTTCCAATCCATAAATCTTTGTCTTTATTGGGCGTTCAATCATAGTAAACCTATTCTTCTCATATTATCTTCGGACAAAACTGTTCTGATGTCATAGGCCGCCGCCTGATGCTGACTGTTTTCAGAGTATTTTCTTACAATTTCAGGATTATCGATTACATACTCCATTTTCAGGGCAAGAGCTTCAATATCATTTACAGGGATAATCCAACCGGTTTTGCCATCCATAACAACATCTTTGTTCAGATTCCAGTCACTCGCAATAACCGGCAGGCCTGCGATATAAGCATCGATGACAACTCCCGGAAAACCCTCTCCATTCCAATAAGTGGGGAATAACATTACATCATATTTTGCCAGTTCTTGATAATTTTCATAATCCAGAAGATTCAGGACTCCTCTATATAGCAATGATTCATTATCATCTATCTGCTTTTTGAACTCGCCCGCATAGGATGAGCCATTCATCGTTTTCCCGAAGAATGTTATATCATACTTATTCTTGTACCCTCTGGCATCTAATAATCTCGTGGCTTTTATGATGTAATCACAACCTTTTTCGCGTTCTATTCTGGAAAGAAAAACAAAATGAATCTTTGAATCGAACTTCTGATGTTTTTCGGGAAGAGAAGGAATAAATTTTGAGTTAGGGACATAGATCGCATTCCTCAACCCGCTCTTATTCAATGATTCAACCATTGACCTGCCTTGGACAAATATCCCCGCCAATCCAAAATATGTCGAGACATTAAACAGATGATTCTCAATCGACTTATGAAAATTTCCTCCGACAACCCAGTAATATGTCCTTTTGACTGCACCTACCCGATTTAAAATCTTAATAATAATATTTGCACTTCCTGAATTTGCAGAAACAATAATTATGGCCTTTGGATTGGCCAAGAGAGAAAAAAACAGTTTCAAAAGACACCACGGTCTTTTTTTCCAATGATATGCATCAACATCTATTACCTTGCTGAACACTTCTCTGAACCTTTTTAGGAACAGTTGATTCTTCATCGTGTCTCCTTCGCAAGGTATATGTCCCTTATCGAGCGGGCCGACAAAAATAATCTTCTTCATTGAGTCACTTTCTAATCCTGAACTATTCACCTTGCTCATCTGGCGGACAAATTAAAGGAGGCCGATGACGCATTCCTGTAGTAATAGAACTCCACCATAATGTATGCATACAATATGAACGCCCACTTCGCGCTTAATATCTGACCGGAAAGCACACAGGCCAAGATTGGGATACACATCAAAACCGGCATAAGGATCCGCTTCCGGCGGAACATAATGAATGCCTCCTTGCCGATGTTCCACCACACGGCGAGCCACATAACAAGGCCGATTACACCGGTGTATAACAGCACCTCCACTATGACATTGTGCGGGCTGAAACCATAATACACACCGTCTATGATTGAGATGTGATTCAATGCCTCCTTTGCGACATCCACATAACCGGTCACTCCGTAACCCCATATCGGAGACTCAAACACATACGGGATGAGAGCCTCCGTAATTTCAGTACGGCCGGAGGTGTTTTTTTCCTCTATGGTAGACGTCAATCTCTGCCATATCAACGAATCCGAATTCTCAAGCAGGGAGACCATAAGGACACAACATCCGATGCCAAACGCCATAAATGCGATTTTCCTGAATATGGATTTCTCCGGGTAAAAGGCTATTATTATAATCACAGAGAGGGCAAAAATGAAAAACGCCGTACGAGAAGCTGTCGCGACCAGAAGCCCGACGATGGGTATGAAAGCGAAGATGAAAAGCAGCCTCCACCTTCCGAGCCCCAGTTCGTCATTCAAAATGAAATCATTGAGAATGACCATTGAGGACAACCCCATATAAATGCCCAAAGCGTTCGAATTTTCCCCGAACATCACCAGACGCATATTCTCATCAATCTCGACCCCGATCTTCAAGGCGAAAAAAACAGCCATCAATATGCCGCCGAATGCCAGCCCATACAAGCAATACGACAAAGCCTTTCTGTCATATAGCCCGTGAGCCAGAAGAAATCCCATCAACACGAAACACATAAATGTCGAGAACGGGAATATCGGGGTGTTGTATCCGCAATAATTGACCAAGTTCATAATAAACAGAAGCAGTACATACAACGGGATATTCCATAGAAAGCCCCCGTATCGCGAGCCCAGAATGTTCCATTTCCCGACTTGGCCGAGCATCGCAAGGAAATAAATGGCGGACGAGACCAACCCTAACGAGAATCCCGGAATCACCGCCACATTATTGAACGGCATACTCAATCCCACGACGAACACCAGAAAACGCCTGACACTCGCCACTACACGGCTTCTGTTGTTGAGTTTCATTTCACGATTTTTTCGCCATAAATTCTGTCATACTCTTCCGGGAAGAACACGTCAAATCCGGAGCCGTGAT
>CAVIXF010000229.1:0-3597 GCA_963646585.1 Candidatus Gastranaerophilales bacterium HUM_1
TTCCTGGATTTCGTCCAGAAACACGAGCGTATCATCCGGTTTGCCCAATTTGTCCCCCGCGACAATCCCGAGCTGAATGTAAAGGTCGGAGGTGGTTTTCACATTGGCGAACATCTGCGCACCCTCCTTGTCTTCCCGAAGGTTGATTTCGACGAAATGTTTGAACATACGACGGCCGACATACCTTATTATGAACGACTTGCCTATCTGCCTGGCTCCGTTCACAAGCAGGATCTTTTCTGGTTCGGCGCTGAGAAAATCTTCGATGTTCTTTGAAAACTTGCGGTATAGCATAAGACGCTGTTTCTGCAAAAATAGGGTTTATTCCGAATATTGCCAAGTGATTTTGTCACTTTTTCCGAGATTTCACACTGTTGTTTTGTCACTTTTTCCGAGTTTCTGCCGGGTCATTCTGTCATTTTTTCTGAAGCCAATGTAACAAATCAAAAAGCAGCCCCTGAGCTGCCGGGGTGCATACCACGATGTCACCGGGCTGCACTCCCGGGGCTGCAAAGTCGCCCCAAATTCTCGGACTGCCGGACTGCACTCTCCGCCCCGGCGTCAATATCCCCACATATATATCCCTTCCAGATAGTCCTGGAAACGGATGCCCTTGACTATGGTGCGGCTCTGGGTGAAGACATATGGGCGGATTGGGCGGAACCACTCGGCGTCGGCGTAGAGAATCTGACCGGTGTAGCTTTCGACAACCGGGAGGAACTTCTTCATAGTGCCGACACGCGGGCCGACGACCCAGACGCGCTCGCCCGGGGAGATGAAATGCCGACAGCTGCCGGAGGACGGGATGACGGTGAGAAATCCGGCGTAGGACCTTCCGGCATTCTCGCCCCACGACCGCGCCTGATACCAGCCGAGCTGCTGGGCGTGGGTGCTCTTCTCCGCGACTTCAATCGCCTGCTCGATGGTGCAGACCGCCTCCGGGCCGAGCGTCGTCGCCGAAGTCCCCTTCATCAGTCCGAGGGCGTCCATAAACGCCACCGCCTCCTTCGCCCACGGAGCGACGCTTCCGCAGTCGGCGTAGGAGTCCAGTCTGGAGTCATACTCGGAATAAGAATAGATTTTCTGGCTCTCGATGTAGCGCAGAACCCTGTAGATTGTCGTCGCCACCTCCTGGCGTGTCGCGGGCGCGGTGTCCGCCGGAGCGTCATCTCCGCTGAAATGCCCGTCGAGAAGACCTATCGTCGCGGCCTTGGCTGACCAGTCGTCCACGAATTGCGCACGCACTTTCTTGTTCACCTTCACTTCGCCTCCGAGCAGCTCCTCGGCGAGGCGCAGGGCCAGCGAGCGCAGCTGGAAGTGGGTGACAGGGACTGTGTAGTCGTTCCCGAGCACATTGTCGTCCAGCAGGTTGTCGTTGAGCGCGAAATTCACGGCGCTCTGGAACTCGCGGCTCATCTTCGCCTCGGACTTGTACGGAAGGATGAACATTCCCGGAAGCTCGTTCGTCACGAGAAGCGCCTCCTCCTCGCGGGCTGCGGTCATCCGTTCCATCGCCTGGGTGAACTGCGCGTATGTCCCCTGCGTTCCGGACGACTTCCACTCCATTTTCGTGATGTGGCGCTGGTCGTAGCCGTACGAATGGCCGCACCAGATGCAGCTGTACCACCAGACGTGCTGCCCGGCCGCGTTCACTCCGATGTAGGCTCCGTCGTCGGCGAGCGGCTGTTCATAGCTGTGCACCGGAAGCTCCGGAGCCCCCGTCAGCGGGCCGCGGTCTCCGAAGACGTGCCTGTCATTGTGTTCGCACTCCCCGCAGATCTTGCAGGAGTAGTAGTAGCGGTTGCCGGCCGCGCAGGTGGAGTACTTCTGGACCTTGTCCGCCGCCGCGACCATATCCGTGAATATGTGATTGGTGCAGAACGGCTTTGTCGCGGCCGCTCCGGCTTTCTGGGCGGAATAGACGTCTCCGCTGTAAGTCCTTACCGTGAACAGCAGTTTGTGCGCCCAGGTGACTCTGGAGACCCGGGCCATCAGAGCCGGAACTGCGCTCTCGGGGACGAACAGAGTGGCTCGTTTGGAATGGAAGAGCATACTGTAGGCTGCTAAATACACTTTCGTGTCATCGTCCAGACTTCCCCTCATCACCTTGCATATCCCCACAAGGAACTCCACCGCGTCCACTTTGTCGCTGAGCCAGACTTCGCGTATGTTGTACGGGCCCATAATGGTGTTGTTGACCTGGGCGGCGGCATAACAGTCCTCAGTGTCGACGATTATCCTGGTCACGCGCATACAGTCCTGTCCCTGATAAGTGGTGTAAGGAGGAGCCACGCCGGCATAGAACGCCGGTTTGTTGGTGTCGTTGATGACTATGAGGTCTATCGGGTTGAAGTCCGGACTCGCCGCATCCGCCTCCGGGACAGAATACGCCTTCAGGGAGGCGCGGTAGGAGTCCTTGTTCAGCTCGTAGTCGGATTTCTTCCGCTGCGCGGCCGCCCTGTCCGAGCCCGCTCCGCCGTCGCCGACCTTCACCGTGAACTCCGTGCCTATGAAATAAGGGGCGCTGTGCAGAACCTTGACGTCCTCCCCGTTGACCTTCACCTTGATGCGTGAGCCGTCGATGTAGTACTCCTGCCCGGTGAAGACGAAGTCGGTTGTGTATTTCCCGTTGGGGTTCACCATAAACTTGAGCCGGACCTTGTAGTTGAATCCGTCGCGGAAAAACATTCCTCCGTCATCGTCAGTCCTGAAGTCGCCGGTCCAGTCGAGTTCATAGACGGCTATCTCTCCGCTCGGGGCGAGGTCTCCGTATTCGGTCTTGGCGGAGGTGAGCTTATATTCCCGGGCGTCGAAAAGCGACTCCCCCGGTTTCGGAATCGGAAGGGTGAGATCCACGGACTTTATAACCGGCTTGTTCTGAGCCGGAGCGTTCGTCACCGGAAGCGTCATCGCCGCCGAGAGTATGATAAGGGATATTGTTTTGATATTCATATCTATCTGTAAATGAATATGGTCAAAGACATACAAATCTTAAGGTTCACAAAAGCACCGGGAAGCCTTAAGATGGATTTTGGAGGACAGATTCATTTTTGAAGAGGGAGTGTACCGGGCGTACACGACCGATGAGAAAATGAATATGAACCCGAAAGACGCTTAAGGCAAGAAGACAAAGCCGGAAGGGATAATATACTGATTATTCTCATATTTCACCTGAAGCAGAGGACACTCCATAAACGCGGAGTATGTCTCCATCAGGAAGTTCTCCTTCAGCGACGAATTGAGTATCACCTTCTTGAGTGACTTGCAGTTATTGAAGCAGAAGCTCTCGAACTCCGTCACGTTGCGGAGGTCAAGCTCGGTCACTCCGCAGCCGTTAAAGGCGCCCGACCCGATTTTCGTGACTGTGGCCGGAATGTCTATCTTCGTCAGTTTTCGACAGTTTCCGAATGTCCCATTAGGAATCTCCTTGAGGTTCTCCGGAAGAACAACCTCCGTCAGATTGGTGCATCCAGTGAACATGTCGTAGCTGATTCTGCCGACACGGCGCGGGCAGACCACGCTTCGGAGGCTCGTGCAGTTCTGGAAGCTGCCGCTGAACTCCTCCATATAGTCCCCCTCGAAGGTGACTTTCGCGAG
>CAVIXF010000230.1:0-2382 GCA_963646585.1 Candidatus Gastranaerophilales bacterium HUM_1
CCTCCACATAGAGTCCCGAGCCGCCGCAGAGAATCGGGACGCAGCCACGGGAGCGGATGTCGCGGAAGGCGGCTTCAAAGTCCCTCTGATATTCATAGATATTGTATTTCGCCCCTGCGTCGACGATGTCCATCAGATGCCACGGAATCTCCTCATATTCAGCCAAGTCCTTCCCCGTCCCGATGTCCATCCCCCGATAGACCTGACGGGAGTCGGCGGAGATTATCTCGGCGACGGGCTTCCCCGCGAGACGGTTGATCTCCCTTGCGAGCGCGACGGCGAATTTCGTCTTCCCGGAAGCCGTCGGCCCGATGACGCAGATGATGTCGATTCCGCCGGACGCATATTCACGCCACAGCTCCCCGACATCGATTCTTTCGGCGCGGGGAAGCGGCGCGGGTTCCGGTATGGGGATGAAATTTTTCATCAATCACAATCAGTCCGAGACTGCATATTACTCCCGCACTCCGACATACTTGTCCGCGATGTCGTTCCATCTCGGAATGTCAAGCCGTCTGCCGTAATGCTTCTCGTAACTCTTTATCAGATTGTCTTTCCAATGCAGAGCCACTGTGACTCTCGTGTCGGGATACTGGTAAATGACCTCCTCCATCGCGGCCAGAAAATCCTCAAGACTCTCAAATGGCTTGAAATCCGCGCGTTCAGAATACCAGACGGCTGGACGGATGTTCACTATCACCTTGTTCTTGTACTGCACCTTCACAGGCCAGGCCCTGCTGGTGCTGCATATCTCCCAAAGATTCTTCAACCAGATGCGCTCAATCTCTACCACGCCCTGTTCCATCCTGTATTTTATGAGAAGATGCTTGGAGTGGAGTTTCCAGGGCTTGTCTATCACAAGGTTGATAAAACTTCTGAAGGCCGCGATATCGAAATTCGGACTTCCCGTAAAAGACTTGACTTCCAGCCAGTCCGATTCCGTATCATCCGGGTTGAGCCAGAAATCCGGCGATGCCTGCCCCTCGTTGTGGATATGCACGATACCCCTGCTCGTCATCCACTTGTCGAGCCATTCTTCAAGTATGTTCCCGATGATGTTATTCTGTTCAACGGTTATCCCGAAATCACGAAGATTGAATTTCACAGACCCCTTCGCCCCCTCGATTCCGAAATCCTCCACAAGAGCATTGTACAACTTTTCCGACGCGTCCATATTCCAATAAACTTAAGTTTCACATCTGTTCTGACCTATTGAATGTCCGTATCTTCAGGATTCAAGGCATCCAGCAGCCGTCCGGCGACCGCCTTGATGACAGGCACCACGACAGTGTTCCCCAAAAGGTCGAAGCCGTCTTTCTCACTGACATTGAACTTCATATCATCGGGGTATCCGCAAAGGCGCAGACCCTCCCTCAAAGACAGCCTCCTGAGTCCGCCTCCGTCCCCCACATACAGCTTCTGCATATCCATCGCGACAAGCGTGGGAGCTATCTCATCGGGGGACATAACTTTGTTTATCTCGAAACTCAGCTTCCCGGCGACAATGTTGTATCCCCGAGGTTTCGTCGTGTCGTACTCCCTGCGGGTCGTCACGACTCCGTTCTCATTCTTTTCGCGAATGAGTTTCTTCGGATGTTCAAACTTCAAGTAGCCTTTTCGCGTCAGGTCATCCAACATATCCCCGAGATCAGGCGAGTCATAGAAAGTCCGGATCTGAGCCTCCGTCAGAGGCATACCGTCCATCCAGTCAATCCCTATCATCTCCGCCCATTTCTTCTTCCTCCGTTCCGTCAGGATGGTGTCAAGAAGCCGCTTCTGTTCGGCGGAGACAGGGCCCTTTATCTCCAGATCCCAGCTGTGGATGTTGGTCCCGCCGCCCCTTTTGTCCTTTATGGACTTACCATACAGCTGTTCTATCGTGAAATGTTCAAGCAGCGTCCTTATGAAAGGAGTGTCCGTCGTAGGAAGTCCCGATTCGAGGATATCCTCGAGTTTGCTTTCTTTCACGGGGAAATTGTCCAGATCCGGTCTGTCACTGACACTGCCGACGATGTATATTCTTTTACGCTCCTGCGGAACTCCGAAATATCTTGAGTTGAGCACGCGGAAATCAAACTTGTAGTCCAGCGCGGCGAGCCGGTCGACAATCACCTGCAGAGTCTTCCCTCCGTCGTGGTTCACAAGCCCTTCCACATTCTCCAGAATGAAACCTTTCGGGCGTTTATCCCTCAATATGCGCTCGACTTCAAAGAACATCGTCCCCCGGGTGTCGGCGAAGCCCTGCCTTTTGCCGGCGGAGCTGAACGCCTGACAGGGGAAACCGGCACAAAGAATGTCAAAGTCCGGAATGTTCTTCGTCTCGACTTTGGTGATGTCCCCGGTGATTGTCTCCGTCGGGTGATTCTCTTTCAGAACCTTGAC
>CAVIXF010000230.1:2392-3595 GCA_963646585.1 Candidatus Gastranaerophilales bacterium HUM_1
GCATAGGGCTTGATTTCCGAAGAGAACACGCAGACAGGTTCCAGGCCTCTTTCTCGGGCGGCCATTTCCAGACCGCAGCGGATGCCGCCGATGCCAGCGAACAGGTCGATGAAACGCAGCACTCCGCTTTCGTCGCGCACGGCGATGTCCGGCTGCTCCAAGGATATGTCAACCGCATCGGCGATGTCCTCACCTGTAAGCATCTTCGGTGCGAACGGAATTTCATCGGAGCCCTCCGGGAAGGCCTGTCTTATCAGCCGTTCCACATCCAGAGGTTCGGCAAGAAGCTCCTCCTCAAGTGAAAATACGAGATACGCCCCGTTCGGGTCGGGATATTCCAGACTCTCCATTTCCGCCTGCTCTTTGACAGATGAGTTTACGCACGGGAAAAGATGATAGCCTTTCTTCGGATTCAGAGTGTTGTATATCAGGACATAATCCGGATGAATATCCGACAGGACTCCGCCTTCCCTCTGAGAAAACAGATTCCGGTTGAAACGTATGTTATAGAGTTTCCCATATCTCCGGGGCTTTTCGCCCAATATCCAGTCCAATTGAGATTTATCACCCCTGTACGCTCCTAAAAGGAATGTTCTGTCTTTATGGTCGATGTATCTGAACATTTCGATGTCTTGTCTTTGATGACAAATTTATAAATTTGCGGAATATTACGCAAAATAAGAGAATATGCCGAAAGCAAAAAGCAATATTGAGATAAAGAACCGCAGGGCTTCGTTCGATTTCGAGTTCATCGAGACATATCAGGCCGGAATCGTGCTCACGGGGACTGAAATCAAGTCAATCCGCGCCGGCAAGGCATCGCTCGTGGATGCTTTCTGCTATTTCAACAACGGGGAGCTTTATGTCAAGAATATGCACGTCGCGGACTACTGGTGGGGATGCGCCTGGGGTGCGCACGACCCCCGGCGCGACCGCAAGCTGCTGCTCAAGAAGCGCGAACTGGTGAAACTGAGCCGCGCAGTCAAGGAGAAGGGGCTGACCATCGTCGCCGTGAAGCTCTACATCGCCGACAACGGCTACGCCAAGCTGCTCATCGCCCTCGCCCGGGGCAAGAAAGAATACGACAAGCGGCAGTCAATCAAGGAGAAGGACATCAGGCGCGAAATGGGGCGGGGCGAATCATAAAAGAGCGGTCTGCTTCGTTGGTTGTCTTGATGAAATCCTCACAACCGGAAGATTGCT
>CAVIXF010000231.1:0-3591 GCA_963646585.1 Candidatus Gastranaerophilales bacterium HUM_1
CCGGAATAGGGTGGCAGCAGGTCGCAATCACGAACTGGTTGTCCGTGTTGCGGCTGTCGTTGATGACATAGTCGGTCTTCTGCCTGCTGCGGAAGAAAGGCAGCGACCACCGTCCGGAACTCTTCTGTTTCACCTCCTCTTCCTCCGCCTTCTGGCGGTCAGCCTTCTCGAAATAGTCGGACACGACGTTTATCGCCTTGCGCGTCTTCAGGAAGTCGAGCCACTCCCGTTTCGGGCTTTCGTTCTGCGCGGTGATGATCTCCACCTGGTCACCGGAGCGGAGCACGTACGAAAGCGGCTCCAGCTTGAGGTTCACCTTTGCGGCTATGGCCTTGTTCCCGATGTGGGTGTGGATCATATACGCGAAATCCAGGGCCGTCGCCCCCTTCATTATCGACTTCTGCTCGCCCTTCGGGGTGAATACGAAAATCTCCGAGGCGGTGAGGTCGTTGTGGATGATGTCGAGCAGCTCCAGCGCGTTCACGTCCGGATTCATCAGAATCTCCTGGACCTTCGCTATCCACTTGTCCATCTCGTTCTCGCTCTCGCTCACCACGCCCTCGCGCTTGTAGGCCCAGTGCGCGGCGATGCCCTTCTCCGCGATGTCGTCCATCCTCCGGGAGCGTATCTGAACCTCGATCCATATCCCCGACTTGCTCATAACCGTGCAGTGCAGAGCCTCGTAGCCGTTGTTCTTCGGCTGCCGTATCCAGTCGCGGAAGCGGTCCTCCTTGAAGTCGTATTTGTCAGTTATGGCGACATATATCGCATAGCACTGCGCCCTCTCCGACTCCACGTCGTCGGTCTTCGGGTCGAAGATTATCCTCACCGCATAGAGGTCGTAGACCTGCTCGAAAGTCACGTTCTTCGTCTTCATCTTGTGCCAGATGGAGTACGGCGACTTGACCCTCTTCTTGATCTCGTAGTTTATGTCCATCTTGTCGAGCAGCCCCTCGACCGAGCTGACGAACTCGTCGACCTGTTTCTCCCTGTCGATGACATTGCGGTTGATCTTCGCCTGTATGTCGTTGAAGGCCTGGGGCTCCTTGTAGCGCAGCCAGATGTCCTCCATCTCGGACTTTATGCCGTAGAGGCCGAGCCGGTGGGCGAGCGGGATGAAGATGAACATCGTCTCGCTCAAGATCTTGTCCCTCTTGTGCTCGGGCATAAACTCGATGGTGCGGCAGTTGTGCAGGCGGTCGGCGAGCTTTATGAGAACCACGCGCACGTCGTCGTTGAGAGTCAGGAGTATGCGCTTGAAGTTCTCCGCCTGCATACTTTTCATCTGATGGGTCTTGTCCTCGTTGTCGAGCACGGTCTTGATCTTCGTGAGACCCTCCACCAGGGACGCGATCTTGTCGCCGAACAGGTTGCGGATGTCCTCCACGGTGTATTCCGTGTCCTCCACGACGTCGTGGAGAAGGGCCGCGACTATCGACTTGTAGCCGAGGCCTATGTCATTGACGACTATCTTCGCCACCTCGATCGGGTGGATTATGTACGGCTCTCCCGAGCGTCTTCTGACCCCTTTGTGGGCCTCGTTGGCGAAGTCGAACGCCTTCTGGACTGTCTCCAGCTCCTTCTCGTTGGCGCATCGGCGTTTGGCGGCCTCCTTGAGCGAGGCGTACTGCCGTGCGATGACTTCGTAATCCTGCGGTGTAAACTCTGATATGGTCCCCACTGTCGTATTTTTTTTAATCTTCCGTATATGTCTGTATATCTGTGGTCTATATATCTATATAGTCTATATATATGGTCCGTATATCTATATATGGCCGTATACAAGTCTGTATGGGACTGTATATGTATATGTCAGAACAGGCTCAGCTGTTCCCCGACCCTGTGTCCGCCCCCTCCGGCGGCCGCCGTGTCCGTCGTGTTCTCTGCGTCCGTTTCAACGCCCTGCGGCGGCGTATCATATTGTGCCGGAGTCACCTGCGGCGACCCGGCGGCTGACGCCTCAGCCGTTTCCGGAGTCCCCTCCGCCCCCGAGTCCTCGTTTGCCTTCGTGGCGGCGATCATATCCATAAACTCGGATTCGGATATTATCCTGATTCCCAGGGCCTCTGCCTTCTTCACCTTCTCCGGCCCGGGCTTCTCGCCCGCGAGGAGATAGTCCGTCTTTCCGCTCACCGACGAGGAGTTCTTCCCGCCGTTGGCCTCGATGAGAGCCTTCATCCTGTCGCGTGGAATGCTGTAGTTGCCGGTGATGACGATCGTCGCGCCCCCGAGGACGTCGCTTTCCGCCGCCGCGGCCCCTTCAGCGACCGCCATATTCAGCCCCGCTGCCTTCAGACGGGCGATTTCGAGGACATTCGCCTCCTCGCGGAAGAAGGAGAAGACGCTGTCCGCGATCACCTCTCCGACATCCGGAACCGCGAGCAGCTCCTCCCGCGAGGCGGCCGCGACCGCGTCTATGTTCTTGAAATGCCGCGCAACGGTCTTCGCCGTGGTCTCCCCGACATAGCGGATCCCGATTGCGAACAGAACCTGCTCGAACGGAGTCCCCTTCGACTCCCTGACGCTCTTGAGGAAACGCTCCGCGGAACGCTCCTTCCAGCCGTCGAGGGTCATAAGCTGTTCTTTGTCAAGGTCGTAGAAATCCGCCGGGGTCTTCACCAGAGAGAGGTTGTAGAGCTGCTCCACCGTCGCGTCGCCGGCGAGTATGTTCATCGCCTTGCGCCCGATGAAGTGCACGAGCCTGCCCTTGATCTGGGTCGGACAGCCGTTCGCATTGGGGCAGAAGTACTTGGCCTCGCCTTCGTCTCGCACCAGAATGCATCCGCAGTCCGGGCAGTGCGTCGGAAAGTCAGGCTTCTTCAGCGCGGCGTTGCGTTTGGAAAGCTCCACGCCGGTGATCTTCGGGATGATCTCCCCGCCTTTCTCGACATAGACATAGTCTCCGATTCGCACGTCCAGAAGAGCCATCTGCTCGGAGTTGTGCAGGCTCGCCCGCTTGACCGTCGTCCCGGAAAGCAGGACCGGCTCAAGGTTGGCGACCGGAGTCACCGCGCCCGTCCGTCCGACCTGATAGTCGATTGAGAGCAGCTTCGTCAGAGCCTGCTCCGCCTTGAACTTGTACGCCACGGCCCAGCGCGGGAACTTGGAAGTGTATCCCAGAGCCTTCTGGTAGGGGAGTTCGTTGACCTTTATCACTATCCCGTCCGTCGCGAACGGCAGCTTCCTCCGCTCCGTGTCCCAGAACGATATGTATTCCTCGATTTCTTCGAGGCTGCGGCATATCTTCATCTTGTCGGACACCGGAAGCCCCCAGGAAGCGGCCGCTGCAAGAGCCTGGCTGTGCGTCTCGAAAGGAAGATTCTCGCCGAGAAGATGGTAGAGCGTGCATTCCAGACCCCTTCTCCCGACTTCCGAAGGGTTCAGAAGCTTGAGCGAACCGGACGCGGCGTTGCGCGGGTTGGCGAAAGGCGGGTCCTCGTCCCGTTCGCGCTCCTCGTTGAGGCGGTCGAAGGCCGAGTAGGGCATATATATCTCCCCCCGGATTTCGAATTCATCGGGGAAGGTCCCTCCGTGAAGCTTCTGCGGGATGTTGGATATGTGTCTGACATTGGCGGTGACGTCGTCCCCCAC
>CAVIXF010000232.1:0-3588 GCA_963646585.1 Candidatus Gastranaerophilales bacterium HUM_1
GAGTCATACGTCGCAGGAAAGGCTAAGGCGTCCGCCCTTGTCGGCATCAGAAACACGACAATCCGCCGTCCGGTGACAATCACCGAGCGGGAGCTGCTCGACCTCATCGCGGAACTCAACGCGGACGACGGCGTGGACGGGATTCTCGTCCAGCTGCCTCTTCCGGAGCACATCAGCGAGAGCAAGGTGGTGGCCGCCATAGCTCAGGAGAAGGATGTTGACGGCTTTCATCCGCTCAACCTCGCCGCCCTCTATCAGAACCGTCCCTGCACGCTCCCCTGCACGCCGAAGGGGATAATCCGTATGCTGAAGGCCGCCGGCGTGGAAATAGAAGGCAAGCGGGCCGTGGTCGTGGGGAGGAGCAACATCGTCGGAATGCCCGTGGCGCGTCTCCTGATGAACGAGAACGCCACCGTCACGATAGCGCACAGCCACACCGTGGATCTCCCCTCCGTCACACGCGAGGCGGAAATCCTCGTCGTCGCTACGGGGCATCCGCACCTTGTCACCGCAGATATGGTCTCCGACGGGGCGGTCGTCATAGATGTGGGCATCAGCCGCAGCCCGGAGACCGGGAAGCTCATCGGCGACGTCGATTTTGAAAATGTCGCGCCCAAGGCGTCCGTCATAACTCCGGTTCCGGGCGGAGTCGGCCCGATGACCATCTGCTCCCTTATGGAGAACACCGTCGAGTGCTTCTTGAACCGCGTGAAATAGACATTCCGGATAAGATAACTTGCCAAAACTTGGTGAAATCAGCTGGTTTTGGCAAGTTATTTTTGCCTGACCCCATAGATGTCGGACTTGTTTGTCTGTTTCTTTATCTCTATATTTGCAAAGTTTATGGCCGTAAACTTTATCGCCATAAAGTTTGTAAATATGATGCTGAGCTATGAAATATTACGACAGAAAACGGGAACTCTCTGTTTTACAGGATATTCAGAAAAAGTCATTTGAAGAGTTCTCGAAAATGACGGTGATGAAGGGGCGCAGACGGATAGGAAAGACGACTTTGGGCGTCCTTTCGATGGCCGGCTCGGATTCGGTGTATCTTTTCGTGTCGCGAAAGGCGGAGGCGGAATTGTGCGCCGAGTATTCAGATGTCATACGACGGACGATGGACGAATTTGTCCCTCAGGGAATATCGTGTTTCCGGGACATATTCGCCCTGCTGATGAATATAGGAAAGCATCGCCCGTTCAATCTTTTCATAGACGAATTTCAGGAGTTCCTCTATGTCAGTCCGTCCATATATGCTGATATGCAGAACATCTGGGACAGGGAGCGCCGCGACTCGAAGGTCAATCTTGTCCTGAGCGGTTCGGTCTGGTCTCTGATGGAGAAGATTTTCAAGGACGAGAAACAGCCGCTGTACGGCCGTGCGGATTTGACTCTTACGCTTGAACCGTTCAGAACCGACGTCCTCAGGGAGATAATCGGTGATTATAAGAAGGACTACAGCAACGATGACCTGCTCTCCCTCTACTGTTTCACGGGAGGCGTGCCCAAATATGTCGAGCTGCTGATGGACAACGGCTGCACGAGTATGGAGAGTATGGTCGATTATATGACCGGACCGGACTCTCAATTCCTTGACGAGGGGCGGAATATGCTGATCCAGGAATTCGGCCGGCAGTATGCGACATATTTCTCCATATTGGGAGTAGTGGCCTCCGGGGAAGTGACTCTCCCTCAGATAGAAGCGGCTCTCGGAGAGAAGAGCCTCGGCGGCCAGATGAGGATTCTCGAAGAAGATTACGGCCTTGTCCGCAAGAAGAGGCCTCTGCGCGCCCGTGAGAACTCAAAATCTGTCCGCTATGAGATATGTGACATATTCCTGCGCTTCTGGTTCCGATATTTCTATAAATACCGTTCCCTGATAGAGATAAGGAACTATTCCGCCCTCGCCGAACTCATAAAGAGGGAATATCCGGCCTATTCCGGGCGCGTCCTTGAGAGATGGTTCCGTCAGAAGATGGTCGAGTCCCGGCAATATGTCGAAATCGGAGGCTGGTGGCACAGGAAGAAGGGCGCGGCCGACGACTCCGCTGAAAATGAGATAGATATTGTCGCAGTCACCACTGCCGGGGAGGTGCAGGCGTTCGAGGTGAAAAGAAACAGCAAGAAATATTCTCTGGAACTGCTGAAGTCCAAGGCGGAGGATATGAGCCGTCAGGCATTCGGAGGAGCGGAAGTAATCTGTAAGGGCCTGTCGCTTGAGGATATGTGACGGGTTCCGGGGATATGTGGCTGTGGTCTCCGGGGGATATGTGATTGATTCCGTGGATATGTGGCCGATTCCGGGGATATGAAAAGGACAAAAGTGTTTTATCGAAAAAACATTTTTGATGCATTTCTGTTTTTTACAAAAAACATTTTTGACCTGTTTTTGTTTTTTGTAAAAAACACTTTGGGCTTTCGGCTTCCTGTATTGATTCATCCAAAATGGTCGTATGACGATTTTTGAGCGACGGGGGATTTGCGGTTGGGGATTGTAAGCGGTTTGCGGGGATTCGGTTTCGGAATGAAATGAGTTGTGCGCTGCGGGCGAAGAATCGTAATCGCAAGTCGCTGAGATTGCGTCGTTTCGCGGTGAAAAAATGTCGGGAAAGTCTTGCTTTTGTTTTTCACTTGACTTATCTTTGTTGCTTGTGCGAGGCGAAACGGAGGGGCGGGACTGCCCGGGAAGTCGTGAGGACTTCTTGAAAGTCCGGGATGTTTTAAAAGTCCGCCGCCTTTTTCAATGCCTTTGGCATTTTGAAAAGCCGGGACGCTTGAAACATCGGAGATGTTTTGAATGGTCAGTTGAGCCTTGCGCGTAGTGGTTAGCAATAGATATGAATTTTAGGAAATTCCTCTTGGGGGGGGCGGTATTAGCCTCCGCGCTCGGTCTGTATGCCTGCGGCACGGCCGAGCCTGAAAATCCGACAAAGCAGAAAGTAAGCGCGGTGTTCGCGCCGGATGCCGTGTCCGTGCCTGTGAACGGGACTGCGACATTGATCCTTGAAGTCACCCCTGCGGATCGGGCCGGCGAAGTCACGGTCACTGTGGCGGACGGGAGCGTCGTGGAAATCGGCAAAGGACAGACCACCGAAACAGGCCTGGTCTATACGCTGACACCGAAGAAACTCAGCTCGACCACCATCTATGCGATTCACGACGATTTTGACGCGCCTATAGAATGCGCCGTAACCGTCACTCCGGTCGGCGTGGAGGGCGTGAGTCTCGACAAGACATCCCTTGAACTTAAAGTGCGTGACACATACACGCTCAGCACGGCGGTGACTCCTGCGGACGCCACCAGCCCCGTCCTCACCTGGAAATCTGACAATGAGGAAGTCGCCACCGTGGAAAACGGCAAGGTGACCGCCGTGAAAGAGGGGACGGCGACAGTCACCGTGACCTGCAACGGTCACACGGCTCAGTGCGCGGTGAATGTTTTGACCACGCCGGCCGAGTCCATTTCCCTGTCCTGTGAACTTGCCGACCTCGGCAAGACCGTAGAGCTGACGACGGGTGAAAAAATTCTCGTGAATGCCACAATCCTTCCGGAGGATGTGACCTACCGCAATGTCGTCTGGTTGGTTT
>CAVIXF010000233.1:0-3519 GCA_963646585.1 Candidatus Gastranaerophilales bacterium HUM_1
GGATACGGCTATGGCGATGAATCAAAGTCATCCAGGAAGTCCCGCTCCCGGAAATCAGTGGGGGGGGTGCTAAATGGCAGAATTTAGGGTAGCAGGAGGCTGCCCGGCGGCCTCTTGCCGGGTCTCCGGCAGTCCGGCCGCCCTGAACGGCCGCCGCCTCTGACCGCCGGAACGGAACAGTGACAACCTGTCATAAAATATGTGAAAACCGCCGGATTCATATATTTTATGATGCGTTGAGGCCGTGAAGATATCCAATAACATTCCCCGATGGCGAAGAACACTTTCGGAACTAAGATGCCCCGGAAGCTGGAGCAGAAGCTTCAGGTGGTGGGTGAGCAGATCAGGCTGGCCAGGCTGCGAAGGAACCTCAGCATCGCGCAGGTGGCGGAGCGTGCGACCTGCTCGGTGATTACCGTCTCCAGAATCGAGAAGGGAGCTCCGACTGTCGCCATAGGCATATACCTGAGGGTGCTGTACGCACTCCAGCTCGAAGACGACATCCTGCTCCTCGCGCAGGAGGACAAGATGGGCAAGGCTCTGCAGGATCTCAGCCTGAAGACCAGAAGCCGCGCCTCAAAGAAGGGATAGTCCCGAATGGGACTGCCCCGGGCGACGCTTCAGACGGCAGGGCTTGGGTTCTTGCAACGGAGGGACTCATAGACCTTTAGTGTTTCGAAAGTGAGAGGCTTGGCAAAGGCTTCTGTCAAGTAAGACGTGGAATCGTGAAGACACTGTACGTATACGCCGACTTCGACTGGCTGAAAGACGCGGAGTTCGTCGGGGAGCTGGGCTATGAGTCCTCCCGGGGCGCGGACAGCTACAGCTTTCAGTTCAGTGACGAATGGCTGACGCGGCACGGAGACCTGTTTCTGGGCGACGACATCAACAATTACCCCGGAAGGCAGTTCACGCAGCCGGGGCGGGACATATTCGGATGTTTTTCCGACGCCTTGCCGGACAGGTGGGGGCGGACGCTGCTGCTGCGCCGCGAGCAGATTGCCGCCTCGGAAGAGAAACGCCCCGTCAGAAGACTGTCTTCGTTCGACTTTCTGACCGGCATTGACGACTTCTCAAGGATGGGAGGTTTCCGCTTCCGCGAATCGAAGGACGGCGGGTTCATAAACGCGGACGAATCGTTCCGCATCCCCCCTCTGACGAGCGTCCGGGAGCTTATGGCGGCGAGCGAGGAAATCGAGCGCAGCGAGGACGGGAACGTGCTTCCGGACAGGAAGTGGGTCATACAGCTGGTGAACCCGGGGTCGTCCCTCGGCGGAGCCCGCCCGAAGGCAAATGTCACGGACTCCGACGGTGCGCTGTGTCTGGCCAAGTTCCCCTCACGCAAAGATGACTATGATGTCGGGCTGTGGGAGCATTTCTGCTGTCTCCTGGCGGAGAAGGCCGGAATCAACGCCGCGAAGACCAGAGTGTTGGCTACCGGAGAGAAATACCATACGCTTCTCTCCCGCCGTTTTGACAGGACGGTCGGCGGCCGCCGCGTGCATTTCGCCTCGGCTATGATGCTGCTCGGGCTCGCCGACGGGGACAACGCCTCCACGGGGCACGGCTACCTCGACATAGTGGACTTCATCGTCCGGCAGTGCGCCGACGTGGAGGCCAATCTGCGGGAGCTTTTCCGCCGGGTGGCGTTCAACATCTGCGTCGCCGATTCGGACGACCATTTCCGCAACCACGGTTTCCTCCTGACCGGAAAAGGCTGGACACTGGCGCCGGCGTATGACATCAACCCCACTCTGAGCGACTGTCAGAGCCTGCTTGTCAGCTCCTCGTCGAACAAGTCTGATCCGGCAGTCCTGCTCGAAGCCTGCGAGGATTATATGATAGGAAAGGCGGCTGCGCGGGAAATTCTCGCCGAGGTGAAATCGGCCCTGAAAGACTGGAGAAGACAGGCCGCACGTCTGGGCATTCCCGGGCGCGAAATCGATATGTTCGGCTCCGTGTGGGATGAGAGGATTGGTCTGTTGCTTGAAATGAAATGACGGCGGCCGCCGGCCGCCGGTAAACCGTTGACGCCGTGCAGGAAATTCAGGAATCGCGAGTAAAAAAGACGCTGCTCAACGCCCGTGTCAATCTGATCTTCTACTTTCTGACGCTGGTTCTGAGCTTCTTCTCCAGGAAAATCTTCCTGGACTGCCTCGGCGCGGACTTCATCGGCCTCACCGGCACGCTGCAGAACCTCCTGGGCTTCCTCAACCTCGCGGAGCTGGGGATAGGCTCGGCCATCGGCTACGTCCTGTACAAGCCGCTGTTCGACCACGACCGGACGAAAATCAACGAGATCATCTCGGTGATGGGCTACCTCTACCGCTGGATAGGCCTCATCATCCTCGCCGGCGGCTGCATCCTCGCCCTCTTCCTCCCGCTGATCTTCCCCGACACCGAGTTCGGGATGGGCATAATCTACTTCGCCTACTTCTCCTTTCTGACCAGCTCCCTGATAGGCTCTTCATCAACTACCGCCAGAACCTCCTCGGGGCCGACCAGCGCAACTACGTGGTCACAGGCTACTTCCAGAGCGTCTCCATCCTCAAGACCCTGATCCAGATGGCGTCGGCCCGCTACACCGGCTCCTACTACCTCTGGACCGCCATCGAGCTCGCCTTCGGCATCATCTACTCCTTCATCCTCAACTGGAAGATCAACCAGACCTACCCCTGGCTCAAGACCGAAGTCAGGCTCGGCCGCCAGCTCTTCCGCAAATACCCGGAGGTGATGACCAAGACCAAGCAGCTGTTCGTGCACAAAATAGGTGTCTTCGCACAATGGCAGACGATACCGTTGCTCATATATGCGTTCTCCAATCTTCAGCTGGTCGCTTTCTACAACAACTACACGATGATAACGGACAAGCTCTCCGCATTGGTCAACTCCCTGACGGAAAGCTCGAACGCAGGTGTGGGCAATCTCATCGCGGAGGGGAACAAGTCAAAAATCCTGAATGTCTATTGGGAATTGTTCTTTGCCCGTCTGTACATTGCCGGCATAATGGTCTTCGGCGTGTGGATTCTGATGGAGCCGTTCATCGGCGTATGGATAGGAAGCCAGTACATATTGCCTAAAAGTGTCCTGGCGATACTGTGCATCAACCTGTTCATCAATCAGACGAATGGAACGACCGGACAGTTTATGTTCGGATATGGATTGTTCAAAGACACCTGGGTCCCTGTCGCGCAGTTTGTCGCTTGCGTGGTGCTTTCGTCTGTTTTCGGGCATTTTTATGGTTTGTTCGGAGTCCTGCTCGGGAATACGATGAGCCTGTTCCTGTTCATATATGTCTGGAAGCCGATTTTCCTGTTTCATTCCGGCTTCAAAGAGAGCATACTCCTATATGTGGCGAATCTGGGCAAGGGCATAGTTATGATTCTCGTCCCGGCATATATGTCGGCATTCGCAGTGTCCAGAATCGTGACGGGTGACCGGTTGTTGTCGGGCGTTGTCGCGGCGAGCGTCTATGTCATATTGTCATTCGCCATTTATTATCTGTGCTCAAAACCATTC
>CAVIXF010000234.1:0-3511 GCA_963646585.1 Candidatus Gastranaerophilales bacterium HUM_1
AAACCGGGATGCCGGAATTGAATAGAAGGATGGGATGCAAGGCGCAGGTCGAAGCCGAAACCGCAGCAACCTAACGGTTGTGAGGATTTCGGCAAGACCTGCAACGCAGTCAGACCGCCTTCTATTCAATTCCGGTCACACCTTTGCCAGGTTTCAAATTGACTAGCGCCTCCACCACATTAACCACATAATCCCCCACCTTCTCGCACTCCACAATCAGATCCATATAGACAGACCCGGTGGCATAAGGATACTTCCCCTCGTTCAAATCGATGATGTTGCGCTCCTTGAGCTCGTTGCGCATAGAGTTGATGTCCTGCTCGGTGCTGAGGGTCATCTTCAGGTCGCCGATGTGCTGGCCGTTGTCCTTGAGAATCACCGCCATCTGGTCGTACGCCGTGCGGACGAGATTGAACATCGCCGTGAAGTTCCCGTTCATCTCCGCCGTGAACTCGATGCGGTTCTCGTTGCGGCGCTTGAGAATACGCGCCATATTGTAGTAGCTGTCCCCGATGCTCTCGATCTCCGAAATCTCGCGCAGCTTCGCCTGGATCGAATGCTTGGACTCGTCGCTCAGCCGTCCGTCCGCCACCTTGCTGAGATAGGCCGCGATCTCCACCTCCATATTGTCGCTGATGTTCTCGTACTTCTGGACCCGCTGGAAGAGCGAGGAGAACTTGTCCGGGTCGGTCTCCGTGAACATCTTGAAAATCATCTCGTGCATCCTGCGCGTGCGGTCGCTCATCAGCACTATCTCCTTGTGCGCCTGAAGGATGGAGAGCTCGGAAGTGGACATAAGACCTCCGGTGATGAACTCCAGATGCGGCCTGCCGTCGTCCTCGGTCTGCGACTCCTTCCTCCTCGACGGGATGAGGAAGGTGACCGCCTTGACATAGAACTTGGTGAACCATATCATTATGCAGATGTTGATCAGGTTGAAGACGGTGTGGAACATCGAGAGCCCGAAAGAGACGTAATACTGCATATTCCCGAAACTTGCGGCGAGAGCGGCGTTCTCCGGGACTGAAGTGTCGAGCCGGCCGTCGTTCAGAGCCATCACCGTCGCCGGGTCTTCGGTCGCGGCGAATGCGTAGAGCGCGTTAGGGTCTCCCGCGCAGCCCGTGGTTATCAATGAGATAAGCTTCATATACGGGCCGTAGAGAGCCAGAGCCCAGACCGAGCCGAGCACGTTGAACATCAGATGCCCGGCGGCCGCCCGCTTCGCCATCACGTTTCCGGAGACGGACGCGAGAATCGGCGTGATGCAAGTCCCGATGTTTCCTCCGAGCACGAGGGCGGCGGCGAGGTCGAAGGTGATCCAGCCCTTGCTGCACATAATCAGGGCTATGGCGAAAGTCGCGCTGGAGGCCTGTACGACCATAGTCAGCAGCATACCAACGAGTGCGAAGACCAGAACCGACGCGAATCCCATATCCGACCACCTCCTCAGCGCGTCGAAGACGGCGGGATTGGCCTGCAGATCCGGCACGGAGTTGTTCAGGTAGTCAAGTCCGAGAAAGAGCAGCGCGAATCCGATGAGGAACTCCCCCCAGTTCGCGTAGCTCGACTTCTTCATAAACAGCAGAGGCACGCCGAACGCGAAGAGCGGGATGGCGAAGGCCGAGATGTTCACCTTGAACCCGAAGAGGGAGATGATCCAGGCGGTGAGCGTCGTGCCCACGTTCGCGCCGAATATGACCGCCATCGACTGCTGCAGCGAGATGAGCCCGGCATTGACGAAGGAGACGATCATCGTCGTCGTCGCCGAAGAGGACTGGACGAGCGCGGTGATGAAGATTCCCGTGAGGGCGCCGACGAACTTGTTGTTGGTCATCAGGGACAGGATGTCCCTCAATTTGTTTCCCGCAGCCTTCTGAAGGCCCTCGCTCATAAGTTTCATCCCATACAGGAACATCCCGACGGAGCCTATAAGGGTGAGAATTTCCAATAGACCGAAATTCATAGATATCTTCCGAACAATTTTGCGGCTGCGAATTTACAACCCAAAAACAAGAACGGCAAGGATTGGGACGGATATGTTCAAAATTCGTAAAAATTCCGCGATTTTTCTTTTATCGGGGAGATATTTTTGTAAAAGAGGAAAACACGCCCTAAATTTGCAGGATTTTACGGGCATATGCCCATTCCGGGCATATATTCCCCCCTGAATATTACAAAATCGGAAACGGATGGCGGAAAACAACACATTGCTGGAGAAGGTTCTCGGCTTGAGGGAGAAATACGAGTCGCTTCAGACGCAGCTCTCGGACCCTGCGGTGATTTCGGATATGAAGAAATACGTGCAGCTCAACAAGGAGTACAAGGAGCTGTCGCCGATCATAGCGGCCGGAGAGGAGTACAGGAAGCTCGTCGAGGCGTACGATATGGCGAAGGAGATCATCGCGGAGGAGAAGGACGAGGAGCTGAGGGAGATGGCGAAGGAGGAGATGGCCGAGATCGAGCCGAAACTCCCGGAGATGGAGCAGAAGATCAAGCTCCTGCTGATTCCGGCCGACCCGCAGGACAGCAAGAACGCCATTCTGGAGATCCGGGGCGGGGCCGGCGGCGACGAGGCCGCAATCTTCGCGGGGGACCTCTTCAGGATGTACAGCAAATATTTCGAGCGCAGGGGCTGGAAGATGGAGATCAACAGCCAGTCCGAAGGCGCCGCCGGAGGCTTCAAGGAGATTGTGGTGAAAGTGATAGGAGAAGGGGTCTACGGAATACTCAAATACGAGTCCGGAGTGCACCGCGTGCAGCGCGTCCCCCAGACAGAGACCCAGGGCAGGGTGCACACCTCCGCCGCCTCGGTGGCCGTGCTCCCGGAAGCCGACGAGTTCGACATCGAGCTGAATATGAACGACATCCGCAAGGACACCTTCTGCTCTTCAGGCCCGGGCGGCCAGTCGGTGAACACGACCTACTCGGCAATCCGCCTCACCCACATCCCGTCCGGAATCGTGGTGCAGTGCCAGGACGAGAAGTCGCAGCTGAAGAACTTCGACAAGGCCCTCGCCGAGCTCCGCACGAGGCTCTACAATATGGAGTACGAGAAATACCTCAACGAAATCTCCGCCAAGAGGAAGACGATGGTCTCCACGGGCGACCGCTCCGCGAAGATCCGCACCTACAACTACCCGCAGTCCCGCGTGACCGACCACCGCATCAACTACACGATGTACAACCTCCCCGTCTTTATGGACGGAGACATCCAGGAGCTGCTCGACCAGCTCCAGATCGCCGAGAACGCCGAGCGCCTCAAGGCCGCCGGCGAGGAGCAGGGGTGATCTTTGTGGGGATGAAACAACGGAACGGGACTGAAGAGACAGGCAGATGTACAAGATAACTTGGGACAAGGAGACAGGAGGAATACTTCTTAACCTGCACGTGGTTGAGAACACGCTGTCCGTGTCTCCGCGCCCGGTGTTCCGCGAAGAGCTGGATCTGCTGAAACTGGCGGAAGCCGGCTGGATCTACCCCCCCCCACTGCGACGGACCGATACTCTGGGCC
>CAVIXF010000235.1:0-3503 GCA_963646585.1 Candidatus Gastranaerophilales bacterium HUM_1
GAGAACGTCTTCGCGAGATTGAACATATAGGCGAATGAACTGACCGAGGTTGATTCGACATATCCGTCACCGCCGACGTAGGAGACCATCATATTCATTGACCATCCGTATTTCAGGCGGCCGCTTCCGAGTTTCAGATAGCCCTTGAACGGCCCGGCTCCGGGGGAGGGGCGGCCTGTAGGGGAGTTCCCGGTTCCTGTCGCCCGGCTTCCGTCTGAGGCGTTCCCGGAGGACAGTCCGCCCCCGAACCCGCCTTCCCAGGCCGAGCCGTAGAATCCGGCCTCCGCAGTGAACCTCTCCGACGGAGATTCCGTGATTATGTTCACGGAACCGCCGACCGAACCGTCCGAAAGCATCGACGCGCCCACGCCCTTCTGCACTTGAATCGCCCAGGTCGCGTCGGCGAGCCCCATCCAGTTGTTCCAGTACATCCCGCCTGTCACGAGCCCGCTGATGGGTATGCCGTTCAGAAGCACGGCGACGTTCTCCTGCCCGAATCCCCGGACATTGAGTTTCGCGTCCCCGTAACTGCCTGATTCGGAGGTGGCGTAAATGCCGGGAAGACCTTTGAGAAGTTCGGGGTAGGTTCGGGACGCCCCGCGCTGGCGGAGCTGCTGGTCGTCGACGGAGGCAAGCCGTAGCGCCGAGCGGTTCTGGCTGGCGAAATGCGCGTTGACGACGGCCTCCTGAAGATTGAGGGTGTCGGAAATCTGAAAACGGGAATCCCGGGCATCTGCGGCGCACAGGCTGTGAGCACCGGCGAGAATTGCGATGCCCAAGAGCATAATGTTTTTCTGCATAAAACGAAAAAAACCTTAAATTGTTACTCTTGGCATACAATTCAAGGCTGAGAAACTTTCAAAAATAAGCTGCACCATCTCTGATGCGATTTATTTTTTCAAGTTTCTAAAAAACGGCAAGCTCGGCAACTCCGGAAATAAACCGGGTTATGCTCGCCTGACACCGTCCCGTGCCCGCTTCCACGGCGCACGGCCGGCCGTCATCTTCTTTCATCCAGACTTTCCCGGACAAGGCTTTCCGCAAACCTGACGGACATCGCATCACCATCCGTCCTCTGTTCGCATCCTGCCTGTCGGGGGTACACTGTCGGTGCCGCAGTTCCAACGGCTCGTGCCTTCAAAGATTGTTTCCGATTCATCAATTGACAGTTCCCTGCGGACTGTGGCAGTCCCTGAGTCGGCAACTCTTACGGACTGTCATTGATGTTTAAGGAAAACAGCTTCTCCGGCTCGCGGACTTTCACCGCCGATCGGGATTCTCACCCTGCCCTGAAGTAATGCGGCGCAAAGTTAAAAAACTTTCAAAAAATAACCTACAATATATGCCCGATTCATCTGCTCCCGTCGGGATTTTCGCCTCTGCGCTCGTATGCGATGATGCGGGCGTCCTCCCGACGCGACATCTTCTCGTCATATTCCCGGTCCCAGCGGCGGTAATATTCGGTCTCCGGATCCTCGAACAGACTCATCTGGACGGCGTTTTCGTGCGTGAGCCTGGAGACTCCGAGGCCGACCTGGCGGACAGGGGAGTGGCCGTCCCAGATTTCGGAGAGCATCTTCCGTGCGCTGTTGAGTATGACCGCTGTTATGTCCGTCGGCTGCGACAGGGTGCACTGTTTCTGCGCCACGCTGAAGTCGTCTCGTTTGATGAAAGCCGATACGGCCGACCCCCGGAAATCGTTGCGGCGCATCCTGTGGGCGACGACGCAGGCGACTTTGAAAAGTTCGCGGTCCAGAGCCGCAGTGTCGCGGATGTCCTTAGCGAAAGTCCTCTCCGCGCTTATGCTCTTGGCCTCCCGTTCCTCCGTCTCCACCGGGCTGCCGTCCCTCCCGTTGGCGTATTCGTGCAGCTGCGACGCATATTTCTTTCCGACAATCCGCACCAGGGCCGTCTCGTTTCTTTTCGCGAGGTCTCCGATCGTGTAGATTCCGTACGACGCGAGCCGTTCGGCGGTCTTCCTCCCGACCCACAGCAGTTCCCCGGCGGGCAGCGGCCACATCTTCTCCGGCACCTCCTCCTCCCAGAGCGTGTGCACCCTGTCCGGCTTCTCGAAATCCGAGGCCATCTTCGCGAGCAGTTTGTTGGAGCCGACGCCGACATTGACGGTGAACCCGAGTTTCTCGTGAATCTCGTCCTTCAGCCGCGTCGCGACCTCCACCGGGTCTTTCCTGTACAGCCTCAGGCTCATATCGATGAAGCATTCGTCAATCGAGAATTTCTGAAGCACGGGGGAGTAGCTTCTGCATATCTCCATAAACCCGTCGGAGCAGCGCTTGTACCATTCCCAGTCGCTGTCGACGATGACAAGCCCGGGGTGCTTCCGGAGCGCGAGGCTCACGGGCTGGGCGGCCTTGATTCCGAGTTTCTTCGCAGGAATGGACGCGGCGGCGATTATGCTCCTGCGGTCCGAGGGGTCTCCGGCCACGACGGAGGGGACGAGCCTGATGTCAGACCCGCCGCCGGACAGGATTTTCACGGCGCTCCAACTGAGGAACGCCGAGTTGACGTCGATGTGGAATATCGCCCGCCGTCTGCCCTGGTTCGGTTTTTCTCGTCTGTCAGCAGGATTCATCTTGTCGCCCGTTATAGCCGCTGCAAATATAGATATGTTCTGTGACATTCTCCGCCTGTTCCCATATATGTTTTTCTTGCTGTCCGTTTCCGACTCCGACATATAGCGATGTCTTTACGATCCGTTTCTGACTCCGACATATATATATGGAAGAAAAAATCGAAAAAATATATGCTTGTGCAACGGTTTTGCGCAAGCTGGATATAATTTTGCATCGTAATTCAGAGGCGGAGACACTCGGAAAAGCCTCTGACAAAGTTGTAAAACATTAAATTTCAAGTGATATGCGTACAGATTCAATCATCAGTCTTATGAACACCTTCATTTCATCGGACAACTCCTACGAAAGCGTCAGCGCAATGGTCAGCGAACTCGGCCTTGAACTCCGCGCCGTTGAATTTGTTTAGCATTTCTTGCTATCTTTGCGGCGCGAAATTTAATTTTACCGACAGATGAAAGTCAAGATTACCAACAGCTCGCCCTGGGATGTCCCGGCGTATGCCACGGAAGGTTCGGCCGGAGTCGACCTGAGGGCGAACATCCCCGAACCGGTGACGATCGCCCCGCTCCAGCGGGTGATTATCCCGACGGGGCTCCGCATCGCGCTTCCGCAGGGGACTGAAGCACAGGTACGTCCGCGCAGCGGGCTCGCCGCGAAACACGGAATCACGGTTCTGAACACTCCGGGGACCATAGACGCGGACTATCGCGGGGAGGTCGGGGTCATACTCGTGAACCTGTCTGACACGGAGTTCGTCGTCCGTCCCGGAGAGCGCATCGCGCAGATGATTCTGGCGCGGTATGAGCGGTTTGAGTGGGAATTGGTGGGGGAGTTGGACTCTACCGAACGCGGAGCGGGCGGTCTCGGCTCTACCGGAATTGAATGAGAAGGCGGTCTGCTGCGTTGGAC
>CAVIXF010000236.1:0-3498 GCA_963646585.1 Candidatus Gastranaerophilales bacterium HUM_1
GTTTCATATTTTCTCCAATCAACGAAAATTTTACAAATTTAGAAACTTTCAAAAAAATAACCTGCATCATCTTTTTCATTCTTTTCGGTTCATATCACTTTTCTCACTATATTTGTAGGTTCAACTGACTTTTTTGCGCATTCAGACAATGAATCCATTGATTTCGTTCAAAAACGCCGACATCATCAACGGGGAGACGACGGTGATATACGGGCTCAACCTCGACGTGCACCCGGGGGACTTCGTCTACATCGTGGGCAAGGTCGGCACGGGCAAGACGTCCGTCATACGCACGATGATTGCGGAGAATCCGCTCGGGAAGGGCGAGGGATATGTCTGCGGATATGACCTCAAGACCATAAGGGAGAAGGACATACCCTACCTGCGTAGGAAACTCGGGGTGATTTTCCAGGACTTCCAGCTGCTTATGGACAGGAGCGTGTACGACAACCTGCGCTTCGTCCTGGAGGCGACGGGGTGGAAGAACGGCGAGGAGATGGACGAGCGCATCACGGAGGTGCTCTCGGCGGTGGGGATGACCCGCAAGGCGCACAAGATGCCGCACCAGCTTTCGGGCGGCGAACAGCAGAGAATCGCGATCGCGAGGGCGATACTCAACTGCCCGGAGGTCATTCTCGCGGACGAGCCGACCGGAAATCTCGACGCGGAGACGGCGGACGGCATTATGCAGCTGCTCCGCAAGCTCAACACCTCGTGGGAGACTGCGGTGGTGATGGTCACGCACAATCTCGCGCTCTGTGAGAAATATCCAGGCAGGGTCCTCGTCTGCGGGAACGAGAGCTGCACGGAGAAGACGGCCGGCGGCACGGGGAGGACTTAAAGCGATGACGACCCAGGAGAGATACGATGCGGTTCTGGACGCGCTGAAGCGGAAGATGGGCCGGGTGGGCAGCGAACTTTCGTTCGGCTCGCCGTTCCAGCTCGTGGCGGCGGTGATTCTGTCCGCCCAGTGCACCGACAAGAGGGTGAATATGGTGACTCCCGCGCTGTTCGGGCGGTATCCGGACGCGCAGTCGCTCGCGCAGGCTTCGTTCGACGACGTCTTCGAGATCGTCCGCTCGGTGTCCTATCCGAACAGCAAGACGAGGCATCTGATCGCTATGGCACAGATGCTGCAAAGTGATTTCGGCGGCGAAGTCCCGTCGGAGACCTCGGAGCTGGTGAAACTGCCCGGGGTCGGGCGCAAGACCGCGAACGTGGTGGCCGCAGTCGCCTACGGCAAGCCGGTGATCGCGGTGGACACGCACGTGTTCAGGGTGGCGAGGCGCATCGGGCTGTCGGACGGGCGCACGGTAGAGGCGGTAGAAAAAGACCTCACGGCCAACATCCCGGAAGACGGGCGGCCGGACGCGCACCACTACCTGCTACTCCACGGGCGTTATGTCTGCACAGCCCGCGCCCCGAAATGCGGGGAATGCGCCGTACGGGACTGGTGCCGGGAGCGGGGGCGTTGAGCCACAGGACGGAAGCCAGAGGGGCAGGATTGGAGGCGGCGCAGGATTGGAGGCGGCGCAGGATTGGCGGGGACGGACGCGGCATCGGCATATACAGGAACATTGACACATATATTTAAGTATCTTATACACACAGAATTATGTTTTATGTAACATCGGAGAACATCCTCTTCATCGGTTCAATACTCATCTTCTGCAGCATACTCGTGTCGAGGGCGAGTTCACGGTTCGGAATCCCGGCCCTGCTGCTCTTCCTGCTGGTCGGGATGCTGTCCGGAAGCGACGGGCTCGGAATCGTCTTCAACGACGTGAACAAGACCAATTTCATCGGTATGATCGCCCTCTGCGTCATCCTGTTCACGGGCGGTATGGAGACCAAGTTCTCCGACATCAAGCCGGTGCTCGGCCCTGGTCTGGTGCTTTCGACGCTCGGAGTGCTGCTGACGGCCGCCATCACGGGCGGGTTCATCTACCTTATGAACGGATGGAAGGGCGTGGGGCTCGGGCTTCCGCTCATCTCCTGCCTGCTGCTCGCCGCGACGATGTCCTCCACGGACTCCGCGACGGTGTTCGCAATGCTGCGCGGCAAGAGTATGAAGCTGAAGAACAACCTCCAGCCGATGCTTGAGCTTGAGAGCGGCTCGAACGACCCGATGGCATACATCATCACCGTCGTGCTGATCGAAATCGCGACGACGCTCGGAAGCGGGACGACACTCGCGCCGGAGGTCAGCCAGGAGGCGGTACACGCGGCCGGGTTCGCGAGCGCGTCGAGCTATACGACCTATATGACGGTGTGGAACGCGATCAAGGTGTTCCTGCTCCAGTTCATCGTGGGAAGCGCGGTCGGAGTCGGAATCGGCTACGCGACCGTCTGGCTGCTGAACAAGGTGCAGCTCAACAACACCCCGCTCTACGCGATAATGCTCCTGAGCATCGTCTTCTTCGCCTACTCGCTCGCGGGGATGCTCTCCGGCAACGGCTATCTGGCGGTCTACATCGCCGGCATACTCATAGGCAACAGCAAGTTCAACCACCGCAAGCAGATTCTCGCGTTTCTCGACGGGCTCACCTGGATGATGCAGATCGGGATGTTCCTCCTCCTCGGGCTGCTCGTCAATCCGGTGCAGATGCTGCACACCGCTCCGGCGGCCATTCTGATCGGCGCGTTCATAATGTTCGTGGCGCGTCCGGCGGCGGTCTTCGGCTGTCTCGTCCCGTACAGGAACATCAGCCGCAAGTCGAAGTTGTTCGTGTCCTGGGTGGGGCTCAAGGGCGCGACGCCGATCATCTTCGCCACCTATCCGATTCTGAACAACATAGAGGGCGGCGACATCATCTTCAACATCGTGTTCTTCATCACGCTGCTCTCGCTCGTGATTCAGGGAGGGACGCTCCCGTCAGTGGCCAAGTGGCTCAAGCTCAACGACGAGTCGGCCGTGCAGGACAAGGAGTTCGACGTCGACCTTCCGGAGGACGCGGGCGAGCTGACGGAGACGACGCTCACGGAGAAGATGATAGACGCGATGACGGAGAAGGGCTGGACTTCGCTCAAGGATCTTTCGCTGCCGGACGGCGTGCGGGTGCTGATGATCAAGCGGGCGGGCAAGTTCCTCGTCCCTACGGGCAGCACCAGGCTTCAGGCCGGTGATCATCTCTTGATAATCAGCGAGTCTGATGTGGACGCGGAGAAGTCATTGTTTATGTCAGACTGATAAAACTAAGGCGGCGGAGCTGGTTGCCAGCTCCGCCGCCTTTTCAATTGCCTGAACAGAAACTATTTCTTCTTGTTCGCGTACCTCTGGTAGAACTTGTCCACGCGGCCGGCCGTGTCGACGAGCTTCATCTTGCCCGTGTAGAACGGATGCGAGGTGTTGGAAATCTCGACTTTCACGACAGGGTACTCGACACCTTCGATTTCAATGGTTTCGCGAGTGTTCGCGCAGGACCTCGTGATGAAGACCTGATCGTTTGACATATCCTTGAAAGCTACAAGACGGTAGGTTTCGGGATGAATTCCTTT
>CAVIXF010000237.1:0-3477 GCA_963646585.1 Candidatus Gastranaerophilales bacterium HUM_1
TCAAAACGTCTAAACGATACGGATGCTTTTATCAGAGAGATGAAAGCACTCTTAAACGATGTAGTTGGAGAACTTTCTAGAATGTAGTAAATGAACAAGAAAATATACTTTGCAGGTTCTATTCGTGGAGGCAGGGTTGATGCCGCCCTCTATCAACGGATGATATCCTATATCAAACAGACCGATACGGTGTTGACCGAGCACATCGGAAAGATGAAGATGAGCTTGAAGGCGCAGACGAAAGCTATTGACACGCATATCTACGAGCGTGACACAGAATGGCTGAGAAATGCAGACATGGTGATAGCGGAATGTACATGCCCTTCACTTGGAGTTGGCTATGAATTGGCCTATGCCGAAGCTCATGGCATTCCCGTACATATCTTCTATGACAAAAGCAAGTCGAACATCTCCGCCATGCTGAACGGCAACGCCTATTTTGCTATTCATCCTTATGATGCAGAAGATGAGATTTATCCTCAACCTTAATTCCGCAGAAAGCAATTTTTTTGTCCGAGACATCATTTTGACGGTCGAGGAGGTCCCGGTTTCTCGCCAACTTGACCTCCGGAGGCTCTTGAGGAGTCATGCGGCCTCCGCCGGGGCTCACGAAAGTGCGACTTTTTCAAGTGCGTCCTATGCGGCGGCTCCGCCCGGGGCATCCGGGGCGGCAATTCACAGAGCTTATTACCATCATTTGAAGCCTCAGCGGAGGAGTTCAAGATAGACTCGTCGTTTGGTGTAAAGGTTGAGGACATTCCTCCGCCCGGACTTGATCCATTTGGCGGGGACGATGACGAATGTGCGCAGGAAGCGCTTCAGCCTCGCTGTCCTGTCGAGCCCCTTGACCCGCCCGCCGATGACGTCGAGCAGGTGCAGGTAGAAGTTCTTGAGTATGGCCGTCGCGATGAGGAACACGGTGTTCTCATTCAGGAAGGAGAAAGGCAGGTGCGCCCATCCGAAGTCGTTGTTCTGGCAGTCGAAGTTGCGCTCGCTTGCGCCCCTCTGATTGTAGTAGATGATGACATCGCGTTCCGGACTGTCCCAGTCGTTGGTCACGATGCAGCGGTACACATATTCAGTTCCGAAGATGCCTTCCGGCTCTGCCGCCGGGTCTTCATCGGTGACGGGGGTGCGCTGCACCACAAGCCTCAGGTTCATCTCCGGCAACATTGTGTCGAACCTGAACGAGGTGACTCCGCATCGCTGGTCTCCGATGCCGGTCTCTGTCCAGCCGGCATGCTCCATGAACTCGGTACGCCGTGAGTGACAGTTGCTTGCGCGGATGTAGAAATGCTCGCAGTGAGCGGCGACCGTCCGAAGTGTTTCCTCGGAGAACGAGCCGCAGTCCGCGCGGAAGTTCCGAACCGCCACTCGCCCCTGCTTCTCCAGACGGCTGAAGGTTCTCTCCAATGTGTCCGCCTGATGGAACCTGACATTCGCATTCCCGTCGCGGTTCTCCACCCCCACGATGAGGCCGCCTATCGAGGCCACGCCTGGGAAGTAGCCGTCGGCCTTCTTGTAGGAATACTTCGCGTCCTTCTTGTCGGCGGCGATGAACTGGTGGTCGAAATCAAGATTGACGCGGTCCCCGGGATTGAGCTGTCCGGTGACGGCGAGGCATTTCAGGAGCAGCGAGTTCATCTTCTCGTTCACGTTGAAGGCGTACGACTCCTTCCGGTCGCTCTCGTATGAGACGTTCCCGCAGGAGAGGTCTCTCAGGGTCCGCAGGATGACATCCGAGGAACATACGCGGATGCTCCCGCGCCTGTCCCAGAACGGCTTTATGTCCATCACATCCTCGACGCAGTCGCCGCCGCACAGGTAGCTGCCGAACATCGATGCGAACACGTCGCCGTGAGTGAACGCGGCCTTCGTGGAGCCGCGCCGGCCGAGATGACCGTCGATGACCGTACGGAGGCCGCCGCGGTCGAACTGGTTGAAAATTGAGAAAAGTCCCCCGAAAGGGTTGATGTTGTCGGATTTTAGTTGTATCTTCGCCATGTCAGTGTGCCAAAATTATGTTGATTTGGACCTCACTAATTTAGGTGAAATATCTGACATTATCAAGCCCTGGTAAGGGTTTCTTTATCAGGGCTTTTGATATTTTAGCTGGCTATTGGTCTGCGGAATTTAGGTATATCACGGATTGGAAGGTCATAGGATGGATTCTTGGGATTTCTGTAATAGAAATACTCTACCATAACATAGGCATAAATGATATATGCCCATTTCGCTTCCAATATCTGGCCTGAGAGAATTATACCAAGTATAGGTATGCACAGTGTTCCAGGCGGCAACAATCTTTTCTTCTTGAACAGAATCCACGCTTCTTTTCCGATGTTATACCAGAACACCAACCACAATAGCAACCCGATGATTCCTGTAAGTAAAAGAAGTTCGACAATTACATTATGAGGACTTTCTCCGAGCACCTTGTCGCTTCTTTGTGACAAGCCTATGGATGCTCTGGCAATTTCCGCGTATCCTGTATCCCCGTATCCCAGGAGTGGAGAGTATGCCACATAAGGTAACAGTTTCTCTGTTATTTCGTCTCTGCCTGAGGTCTCGCCCGTTTCAATCGTCATGGTAAGCCGCTTCATTATCAGGGACTCTGTATCAACCAGCCTATTGAATGTATAAACAGAAACGAGAACTCCTGCAATCAGAAGAAACAGCTTCCCGGATTTTGAGCCAACGGGATGCAATAACACAATAGCCACAAAAGACAGGGCGAATGAAATGAATGCGACCCTGGACCCGGTTGCAAACAGCAGACCGACCAAAGGAACGACTACTATAATCCATAAATACCTCCATTTTTTCATATGCAAACCATCATTCAGAGTAAAGTCATTCAAAATCACAATTGATGAGAATACCATATAAATACCCAACGAATTGGCATTTTCCTCAAACATTGAAATTCGATAGTCATCACCTATTGTGACTCCAATCCCCATAGTGAATAGAACAGCCATCGCCACACCCCCGAAAGCTATCCCATACAGACATATACTCAATGCTTTTCTGTCTATTAAACCGTGAATAAGAAGAAATAACATCAGAATAATACACATCAAATTTGAAAAAGGAAAGATCGGTGTATTCAATCCGCTATAGTTCATTAAGTTAATGCACGTTCGCAATAGTACAAACATTAACAACGCCCAAACAAAGCCTCCATAACGTCTTCCCAGTTTTCCCAGTGAAGGGATATAAGGGCTCATCGCAAGAAGATAAAAAGACGATGCAAGTAAGCCTAAAGAATAATTAGGGAGAAATGTAAGATGATTAAATGGCATACTCACCCCCAAAATAAATATCAAGAACCTTCTCAGACCTTTCATTTAATTTATGTATATTTACCAATTATAGGAGATCTATCCTCTTTCTGATGAGTTCATCTCACGATTTTTTCTCCATAAATTCTGTCATACTCTTCCGGGAAGAACACGTCAAATCCGGAGCCGTGAT
>CAVIXF010000238.1:0-3425 GCA_963646585.1 Candidatus Gastranaerophilales bacterium HUM_1
TCCCGTCCCCTCTGCAGGGGAAGTCGTGCTCCGTTTGCCCTATCAACACATCCTCTCCCTTCGCAAACTGCGCACGGCGCTTTTGCGCCTTGGGATTTTCACGGCCTTACGGCCGGCGGGCAGAAGCCCTTGCGTCAGCATAAGCAATAATTTCCTGTCAATTCCGTTCCGCAATAATTTCCTGTCAAATCCGCTCCGCCACGCGCAGTTTCGCGCTGCGGGCCCGCGTGTTGCCCGCGATCTCCTCCTCCTGCGGAAGCAGCGGCTTCCTGTTCACGGCGGAGAACGGGACGTCAGCCTTTCCGTAGATGTCCCTGCGCAGCTCCCCGTCGATGTTCCCCGCCTTGATGAAATTCTTCACCATCCGGTCTTCGAGCGAGTGGTAGGTGATCACGACCAGCCTCCCGCCCTTCCTGAGCGAGGCCGCCGCCCCGCAGAGGAACTTCTCCAGCGACTTCATCTCCTGATTCACCTCGATGCGCAGGGCCTGGTAGACCCTCGCGAGCTCCTTGTGCTCGGCGAACTTCGGCAGACAGGGCGCGATGACCTCGTTCAGCCTCGCGGTGGTCTCTATCGCCGCCGTTTTCCTCGCCCTGACAATCAGGGATGCCATCTTCCGGCTCTGCCCGACCTCCCCGTAAATCCGGAGAGTCCTCTCTATTTCACTCTCCTCGCGGGAGTTAAGGATGTCGGCGGCGGTCACGGCGGCTTCGGTGTTCATCCTCATATCCAGGGGCGCGTCGTAGCGAAAGGAAAAACCGCGCTCCGCTGTGTCGAACTGATGTGATGAAACGCCGAGGTCCGCCATAATGCCGTCTATTCCGTCAGCATAGCCCTCGAAGAGTATGAAATTGTGTATGAATCTGAAGTTGTTTCTTATGAGTTTGAAGCGGCCGTCCTCCGGCGCGTTGGCCTGGGCGTCCGCGTCACGGTCGAATGCGATGAGGCGTCCTCCCCCGTCGAGAGCCGACAATATGCCCCTGGAGTGTCCTCCGCCCCCGAAAGTGGCATCGGCGTAGACTCCGGACTTGTCGCTGACCAATGCTTCGATGCATTCCCTGAGCATTACAGGGTTATGATATTCTGACATCCGAGAGCCTCCTATCCAAGATCGGACAGTGCCTCGGCTATGGAAAGATACTCCTCGTCAGAAATCTCGGAGCCGGCGAATTTCTCCCTGGCCCAGATTTCAATCTTGTAGTCGTTGCCTGAGAACACAACATCCTTTGTGACACCTATTTTTTCAAGAAGGCTTCTGGGTACGGTAAAGCGGCCGACCTTCTCGTCCAGTTCCACCTGGGCGCAGTCGCGCATATACTTTCTCCAGAACGCAGCGTGCTCCCTCTTGAGGAAATTGACCTTTCCCTTCAATTCCTCGGACTGACGCCCCCATTCCTGAGCGGTGTACATCTCAAGACAATCCTCGAAGATGTTCTTTTTGATGACGAACCTCCGGTCTTCCCCGGACGGCAGAAGCGCCTTGAAGCCGGCAGGGAACACAAGCCGCCCCTTGTCGTCAACCTTGGCCTCATATTGTCCGATGAAAGACACCATAATTTCCTTTTCCTTTTTACGCTACGTCCCGCAAAGGTATAAAATGTTTTCCATTTTATTCCAAATCGTTCCAAAATATTCCACAAAAATTTCTACTTTTGCCGCGCACTCAGTCGGAGAGGGAAGGAATATTATGAAGAAGCAAAGGATATTGAATATGACGAAACATATTTTGACGGCGGCGGGACATATCATTCCGCTCGCGCTCGTCGCTGCCCTGTTTTTCTCCTGCGGACAGAAAAGGGGAGACAGGCCGTCCGTCCCGGAGGCCGAGGAGGAGCCGGAAGTCGTATGGCCGCTGGGATTCGCGACCGACACTCTGAGGGCGGACACGCTCAAAGTCCGCAGCGGGCAGACCCTCTCCGGGCTTTTCACGGGGCTCGGACTTTCCGACCGCGCCGCCTACGACCTCGTGCAGGCGACGGACTCGGTCTTTCCGGCGCGCTCGCTCCGCAGCGGGAAGAACTGCTACGCCTTCACCGCCGACACCCTCGGACTGCGCTATCTCGTCTACGAGAAGGATAAGGTCAATTCGGTGGTTTTCAGATGCTTCCGCCCCTACGGCGCGTGGAATGTCGAGAAGGAGGTCGTGCGCGAGCGGAAAAGCGCGGACATAACGATAAACTCTTCGCTCTGGGTCGATATGAAGAACGCGGGGGCGCAGCCGCAGCTGATTCTCGCGCTTTCGGACGTATATGCCTGGACCGTCGATTTCTTCGGGCTTCAGAAGGGGGACAGGTTCAGGGTCGTCTATGACGAGCGCAGCGTGGACGGGGAGACTCTGGACGTGGACACCATCCGCGTGGCGCAGTTCATCAGCGGGGGCGACACGCTCGCCTGCTATATGTTCAATCAGGGCGACGGCGGCAACATCTACTGGAACGAGAAGGGGGAGAGTATGCGCAAGGCGTTCCTCAAGGCCCCGCTGCATTTCACGCGCATCAGCTCCGGATTCTCCTACGCCCGCAAGCATCCGGTCACGCGCCGCGTCCAGCCGCACACGGGGGTCGATTATGCCGCTCCGAAGGGCACTCCGGTGATGTCAATCGGCGACGGGACGGTGCTTTCGGCGAAGAACGAGGGCGCGGGCGGCAACACGGTGCGCATCCGCCACAACAGCGTCTACACCACCGCCTACCTCCACCTCAGCGGCTACGCCAAGGGAATCCGCTCCGGCGCACGCGTCCGCCAGGGCCAGGTCATAGGCTATGTCGGCTCCACAGGCCGCTCCACCGGCCCTCACCTCGACTTCCGCGTCTGGAAGAACGGCTCTCCGATCAATCCGCTCAAGATGCAGTCCCCTCCGGCCGAACCCCTCCGCAAGGAGTTCCTCCCGCAGTTCGACTCCGTCAAGCTGGTTATGCAGAAGGAGCTCCCTTTATGAAATCCGGATAGTCAGAACGCGAAGACGCAGCGGACACGGGGAAGTGCCAATACCTTGTTAAAGGAACGATACACAGACGTGGTACCGTCTACCCCGCCCCGAGGATGCAACCGCCGTCACATAAAATTGCACATCATCACGCAAAATGCGTCACGCATTTTGCGTGATGACATAAAATCGTTATATTTGCACAAATCTCAACGGATATGGAACGATTCTCGGAAACAAATCCTTTTGTCATAAAAGGTTATGTGTCAAAAGAATATTTCTGTGACAGACGCAGGGAACTGGACATCCTGCTCGACAACATCGCCGGGAAGGCGGACACGACGCTGATTTCCGACCGCAGACTCGGCAAGACCGGACTGATATTCAGGCTGGCGGAGGAGATACGCGACAGGCGGATGCCGATAGACATCATAAACATAGACATCTACGCCACACGCTCCCTTTCAGATTTCATCAGGGTGCTGTCAGAGGCCGTGCT
>CAVIXF010000239.1:0-3406 GCA_963646585.1 Candidatus Gastranaerophilales bacterium HUM_1
GGCTATGTGTTCGCCAATCCGCTGTCGGAGTTCAAGTCTTTCGAGAAGGAAATCTTCGACACCCGTCTGGATGCGCGTGGAAACGCTTCCGTCAGGGTCGGCCTGCCTCCCGCCGAGGACGCTCCGGGGATGCTCAAGGCCACGATAATCACAAGGGTCTGTGAACCCGGAGGGGACGAGAGCACGGTTTCGATGACGGCGGGATATTCCTCGTTCCGGGCTTATGTCGGGGTGAAGTCCCCGGCCGCTGCGGACGATTTTCTTGAGACGGACCGTGACAATGTCTTCCGTGTCTGCGCCGTGGACTGCAATGGAAAGCGCGTGGCGGGGCACAGGCTCGAATACCGCATCTACAGGCTTGACTGGAGCTGGTGGTGGGAGAACGGCGGGCAGTCGCTCGCGTCTTATGTAAAGAGTTCGTCCGCCAAATTGTATGCTTCGGGGGAGACGGTCTCCGGTCAGCAGGATTCGGAGATAAAAGTCCGTCTCGACTACCCGGACTGGGGGCGTTTCCTCCTCTATGTCAGGGATATGGACGGGGGGCATTCGAGCGGAACGGTCTTCACCTGCGACTGGCCGGCCTGGAGAGGCAGGGCCGACAGGGGCGAGGGCGAAGCTGCGGTGATGCTCAACTTCTCGCTTGACAGGAAATCATACCGTGCGGGCGAAGAGGGCGTGGTCTATCTCCCGGCGGCGAAGGACGCGAGGGCTCTCGTCTCTTTCGAGAATGACAGCCGCGTGATCTCCTCCGCCTGGGTGGGGACGAAAGCCGACGGGGAGACCGCCTTCCGCTTCAAGGTGACGGACGATATGGCTCCGAACAGTTTCGTGCACATCACTCTGCTGAATCCGTACAGCCGCACCGCCGAGGGGAGGCCTGTCCGGATGTACGGCGTGCAGCCGTTCATCGTCGACCGGGAGGGTTCGCGTCTCGAACCTGTGGTTTCGCTTCCTTCCGTCATCCGTCCGCAGGAGGAGTTCACGCTGAAGGTGAGCGAGAAGTCCGGAAGGCCGATGACCTACACCGTCGCGATCGTGGACGAGGGGCTGCTCGACCTCACTTCGTTCAAGACTCCCGACCCTTGGGCGGCGATGAACAGGAGGGCGGCTCTGGGAGTGAAGACCTGGGACCTGTATGACAGCGTGATCGGGGCTTCCGGCTCAAGTTTCGCTTCGATGTTCAGCGTCGGAGGCGACGCCGACCTTCTCGACGGCGGCTCGGTGCGCGACAACAGGTTCACTCCTGTAGTGCATTTCGCCGGGCCTTTCACCCTCGCGAAGGGGACTGCGGAGCATAAGATAACTCTTCCTATGTATGTCGGCTCGGTGCGGGCGATGGTGGTCGCCGCGAAGGACGGCGCCTACGGCAGCGCGGAGAAGACGGTCTCCGTGCGCTCGCCTCTGATGCTGCTCCCGACCCTTCCGCGCCAGCTGGGCACGGGTGAGCGGGTGACTATGCCGGTGAACGTGTTCGCGATGGAGGAGGGTGTCCGCGACGTCGAGGTGTCCGTCTCCGTCGAGGGGACGCTGCGTCTTTCGGGGGACAGGGTGAAGTCATTGACTTTCACCTCTTCCGGTGACAGGCTCATATCTTTCGACTTCCGCACGGGAGACGCGGTCGGTCCGGCTTCGGTCAAGGTCGTCGCGAAGTCCGGTGACTATGTCGCTGAGGAGACTGTCAGCATCAGCGTGAAGAATCCGAACCCGCCTGTGCTCTCTGTCCGCCGGGCCGTGCTTCAACCGGGGGAGGAATGCTCCTTCGACTGCGTCCCTTCCGTGGCGGAGGGGGACTGCAATGTTCTGGAGGTCAGCTCATTCCCTTCAATCGACATAAACGGAGTCTGGCTGTATGTGAAGAACTATCCTTATCAGTGCACGGAACAGCTCTGCGCCCGTGGGATAACCCTGCTCTCCATCCTGCCGCTGCTTGACGAGGAGCGGCGAAGCGAGGCCGGCGTGATGGTCGAGGAGATTCTGCGCAGTCTCTACGTCCGTCAGCTTCCGGGAGGGGATTTCGTCTTCTGGCCGGGCGGCGCGCAGGTCAATCTCTGGGCGGACACTATGGCGGGACATTTCCTCGCCCTCGCGTCCAACAGCGGATTCTCCGTGAACGGAGGCGTGTTCGGGGCGTGGAGGAACAAGGTTCAGAAATATGTGAACGCCTGCCGTCCGGACGGAAGCGTCTACGATGAGCTCGCTGCCTACGGGCTTTATGTCCTCGCGCTTTCGGGCAATGTGCAGGACGGGGCGATGAACCGGTTCAGGGAGTCGGGAGTCCTCTCCCGCAACGCAAGCCGTCTGCTCGCATCTTCATACGCTCTGGCCGGAAGAGTATCCGTCGCGCAGAGCATCCTTGACGGGCTGAAGGCGGGGCAGCCGGCGAAATCCTGGAAATCCGGAAAGACTGGGAAATCGGGGGTGTCCGGGAAATCGGATGGCGCGGCGTCCGGGGACGCGGGGATGTTCTTCGGCTCGGAGCTTCGCGACGACGCGATAGCCCTTGAGGCGTATATGCTCGTATCCGACTTCGCTTCGGCCCGTAAACTCGCCCTCAATGTGGCGGACGCGTTCTCGAAGGAGGGGTATACGACCCAGTCGGCGGCGTTCGCGGCTTCTGCGCTCTCAAAGCTGTATGCTTACACCGACAAGTCTGCGATGTCCTTCAAGTATGAATGCTCGTTCGGGAAGGACGGGGCGAACTCGGAGAATGTCAAGACGGCGAACTCGCTGTGGACAAGAAACATAAGCTCGAACGCGGCTTCTGTCGGGATCAAGAACACGTCGCACGGCGTTCTCTACGCAGGCCTCGCGTCCCGCGCCTCGGCGGCTGCGGGGAGGGCGGTGAAGGCGGCTTCTTCCGGGATAAGCGTCTGCGTGGCGTACAGGGACCTGGACGGCAACTCCATAGACCCGTCGTCTCTGAAGCAGGGGACGGACTTCACGGCTGATGTGACGGTGTCCGATGTCAGCGGGGGCGCGGGTTTCAGGAATCTTGCGCTTTCCGTCAGAATCCCGTCCGGCTGGGAGATATTCAACTCCCGGCTCTTCGGCGGAGAGGAGCAGCAGAACGCCGGATACGGCAGCTGCGACATACGCGACGGGGAGGTGCTCTATTTCTTCGACCTCCCGAAGGCTGCGTCCAAGACATTCTCGGTAAGGCTCTCGGCGGCCTATCCGGGCGTGTTCGTCCTGCCGTCGGTCAGCTGCGAGGCGATGTATGACAACGGGGTCTACGCCCGGACTTCCTCGGCCACGGCCCGGGTCGCTCCGGCGATGTGAGGCAAGAGGGCCGTTGTGAGGAGGCCACCGGCTGTTTGCAGACGGGCGCAGGCTCTTCAGTGCGCATATCCCAGGCGCAAAAGCGCCGTGCGCAGTTTGCGAAGGGAGGGGATGTGCTGATAGGGCA
>CAVIXF010000240.1:0-3401 GCA_963646585.1 Candidatus Gastranaerophilales bacterium HUM_1
CTTCAGGAGGCCGTGGACTCCCTCTTCGACAACTCGAAGAAGTCCAACGCGGTGAAGAGCGAGGCCAACAGGGCTTTGAAGTCGCTCTCCGACAGCCTCAAGGGCAAGCAGGGACGTTTCCGTCAGAACCTCCTCGGTAAGCGTGTCGACTACTCGGCGCGTTCCGTCATCGTCGTCGGGCCTGAGCTCAAGATGCACGAGTGCGGTCTTCCGAAATATATGGCCGCCGAGCTTTACAAGCCGTTCATCATCAGGAAGCTGATTGAGCGCGGCATCGTGAAGACGGTGAAGTCAGCGAAGAAGATCGTGGACAGGAAGGACCCTGTGATCTGGGACATCCTCGAGAACGTGATGAAGGGTCATCCGGTTCTTCTCAACCGCGCCCCTACGCTTCACAGGCTCGGTATCCAGGCGTTCCAGCCTAAGATGATCGAGGGCAAGGCCATCCAGCTGCACCCGCTCGCCTGCACGGCGTTCAACGCCGACTTCGACGGCGACCAGATGGCGGTTCACCTTCCGCTCGGAAACGCGGCCATTATGGAGGCCCAGCTTCTTATGCTCGGCTCGCACAACATCCTCAACCCTGCCAACGGAACCCCTATCACCGTGCCTTCACAGGATATGGTGCTCGGACTCTACTACATCACGAAGCTCCGTCCGGGGGCGAAGGGCGAGGGACTGAAGTTCTACGGCCCGGAGGAGGTGATCATCGCCTTCAACGAAAAGGCGATAGACGTCCACGCGAAGATATTCGTCCGTCTGCCCAAGGACAAGACGGATCCGTCGAAGGGTACGGAGATGGTGGAGACCTCGGCCGGCCGCATCATCGTGAATCAGTTCGTTCCGGACGAGGTTCCGTACGTGAACGAGATTCTCGGAAAGAAGTCGCTCCGCAAGATCATATCCGTCGTCATCAAGAACACCGGCGTCTCAAGGACTGCGCAGTTCCTCGACGACATCAAGAACCTCGGCTACCGCAAGGCGTTCGAGGGCGGTCTTTCGTTCAACCTCGGCGACGTCATCATCCCTGCGGAGAAGACACAGCTGATCGAGGACGGCTACAAGACGGTGGAGGAGATCAAGTCCAACTTCCAGCTGGGCTTCATCACCAACAACGAGCGCTACAACAAGGTCATCGACCTCTGGTCCGGAATCGACACCAAGATCACCAAGATTGTCGAGCAGCAGATTTCGACTGACCAGCAGGGATTCAACCCTGTGTATATGATGCTTGACTCCGGAGCGCGAGGCTCTACACAGCAGATCAAGCAGCTCTGCGGTATGCGAGGCCTTATGGCGAAGCCGCAGAAGTCCGGAGCGTCAGGCGCGGAGATCATCGAGAACCCTATCACCACCAACCTTAAGGAGGGGATGTCCGTGCTGGAGTACTTCATCTCGACGCACGGAGCCCGCAAGGGTCTTGCCGACACCGCGTTGAAGACCGCCGACGCAGGTTATCTGACCCGTCGTCTGGTCGACGTGTCGCACGACGTCATCATCAACGAGGAGGACTGCGGCACGCTCCGGGGTCTCATCGCGACAGCTATCAAGAGCAAGGACGAAGTCGTCGAGTCCCTCGGAGAGAGGATTCTCGGACGTACTTCCGTCCACGACGTGTTCAACCCGCTCACCGGGGAGCTCATCGTTCCGGCCGGAGAGCAGATCACCGAGGATCTCGCGAACCTCATCGAATCGCTGCCTATCGAGCAGGTCGAAATCCGTTCCGTGCTCACCTGCGAGTCCCGCAAGGGAGTCTGCGCGAAGTGCTACGGGCGCAACCTCGCTTCCGGCAGGATGGTCGAGAAGGGCGAAGTCGTCGGAGTCATCGCGGCGCAGTCAATCGGAGAGCCTGGTACGCAGCTTACGCTCCGTACTTTCCACGTCGGCGGTACGGCTTCAAGTACTGCGGCTGACAGCTCCATCACCTCGAAGTACAACGGAAAACTCGAATACGAGGAGCTCAGGACCATCGAGCGCGTCGGCGACGACGGCTCCGTGCAGACCGTCGTGGTCAGCCGCACGACTGAACTCCGCATCATAGACGAGAACACGGGAATCACTTTCTCTCAGTACGACGTGCCTTACGGCTCAGTCCTCTACAAGAAGGACGGCGAGACCGTGAAGAAGGGGGACCTCATCTGCGAGTGGGATGCCTACAACGCCATCACCATCATCGAGACTGCCGGTACGGCGCGTTTCGACGGTATGGTCGAGGGCGAGAACTATCGCGAGGAGGCGGCCGACGAGTACTCTATGAACCGTGACAAGGTCATCATCGAGGGTCGTGACAAGTCCAAGAACCCGAGCGTGCTCATCGTCGATGAGAACAACGAGGTCAAGAAGCAGTACAACCTGCCTGTCGGGGCGCACGTTATGATCGGCGAGGGCGACAGCGTCAAGGTCGGGGACATAATCATCAAGATTCCTCGCGCGATCGGAAAGGCGAACGACATCACCGGAGGTCTTCCGCGTGTCACCGAGCTCTTCGAGGCGCGCAACCCGTCGAACCCGGCCATCGTGTCCGAGATCAACGGAGAGGTGCTTATGGGCAAGGTCAAGAGGGGCAACCGCGAGATCATCGTCCGCAACAAGTCGGGCGTCGAGAAACGCTACCTCGTTCCGCTCACCAAGCAGATTATGGTTCAGGAGAACGACTATGTCAAGGCCGGAATGAGGCTTTCCGACGGAGCCGTCTCACCTACCGATTTGCTCCGCATCCTCGGCCCTATCAAGGTTCAGGAATACATCGTCAATGAAATCCAGGAGGTCTATCGTCTGCAGGGCGTGAAGATCAACGACAAGCATTTCGAGATCATCGTCCGTCAGATGATGAGGAAAGTCCAGATAGACAACCCGGGCGACACCGACTTCCTTCAGGAGGAGCTTGTGGACAAGTGGGCGTTTATGGACACCAACGACAGCATCTACGGCAAGTTCTATGTCGTGGAGGCCGGCGACTCCCAGCGTTTCGAGGCCGGGCAGATCATAACCGCGAGGGAGCTTCGCGGCGAGAACTCTTCGCTCGAAAGGCAGGGCCTCAGGCCGCTGGTTGTCCGCGAGGCGAGACCTGCGACAGCGAGCCAGGTGCTTCAGGGAATCACCCGTGCGGCGTTGAAGACCAACAGCTTCATCTCCGCAGCATCCTTCCAGGAGACCACCAAGGTGCTCAGCGAGGCTGCCATCCGCGGCCGCGTGGACTATCTTGAGGGTCTGAAGGAGAACGTGATATGCGGTCACGCGATACCTGCCGGCACCGGTCAGAAGGACTTCCAGGAGATACTCGTCGCGCCTGTCACAGAGACGGTCGCCGACGATCTCGCGGAACTTTAGACAGGGCTTCGGGCGAAACACAAGACTGAACAATCTCAGGCGCAAGCCCCGGACGGGTTTGCGCGGAATCG
>CAVIXF010000241.1:0-3397 GCA_963646585.1 Candidatus Gastranaerophilales bacterium HUM_1
TAGCCTATAATACCATATAATGCCACGAAGATACGAAACAAATTTGACAAAAAAAGAGTTTCAACCGAAACTCTGTCAAATATTTTTTCAAATCAATGAAGTGTCAAACTCCCGGCTCCTCTCCCCGACCGGACAAAATTAAGCAAATCCTTTCAAGACCTCTTCATCGAAACCGTGGAACTTATGCTGACACATTCAAGTTCATCAAAGAAATATACAAACTGATTGACGATGTTTTGCCTATATTTGCAAAAATAATCTCCTGTGCTTTGAAGCGGCGGAGAACCTTTCCGGGGAGATGACGACAGCCGGAACGGAAAATGACTTGTAAAACACAGGAAGACAATGGCGGCGGACAACGACTGGAAAAGCAGGCTTGGAGTGGTGTTTTCGACCAATCCGGACTTTCAATATCAGACTGACGACGAGCAGGAGGCCGAGACGCTTGAACCGTCACGGCAGCGGCTCACGGTGAAGATTGACCGGAAGGGGCGGGCGGGGAAGCAGGTGACGCTCGTGACCGGGTTCGTCGGAAGAGAGGACGACTTGAAGGAGCTTGGAAAGATGCTCAAGGTCAGATGCGGGGTCGGCGGCAGCGCCAAGGACGGGGAGATTGTCATCCAGGGGGACTTCCGCGACAGGGTGACCGAACTGCTGAAGGCCGCCGGATACGGGGTGAAGAGAGGCAACTGAAAATCCGGGGTGAAAAGGGCGCGGGGTTTCAGGGCGGCCTCCGATTGACGGCACAGCCGCAAACCCTACGACAGCCGCCCCGAACACAGGCAGGACAAGTTATGGATACAGAACAGATTACGCTTACCGTTGCGGCGGGAGTCTCGGCGCTGGCCCTGATTCCCGCTCTGACACGCCTCGTGAGCATCTTCCCCGAACTCTGGGAGAGCCTGTTCCGCACGGGCGTATGCATCCGGATCGAAGACAACAAGAAAGTCCAGCGCAGCCGGGACGGCATATTCCTTCTGCTCCAGATCCCCGCGTTCACCCTCATCTGGTGGACCTCCCTCTACTCTCCGGACTGGCTGACCGGGCTCGACGCTCCTTTCCGCCTGCTCGCCGTCGCAGGCGTGTTCATCCTCTACGAAGCCCTGCGGGCAATCCTTCAGAAATGCATCCCCCACGGAAAGTTCAGCGCGAAAATCTATGACGCCGCCTCCGGATGCCCCCGCAGTTCGGCGATCGTCCTCTTCGCCGTCCTGTTCGTCACGGCCCCGGTCCTCGACGCAGTCGGAGTCCCGTCCGAAACGAGAAACATCATAATGCTTTGTCTGACAGGAATCTCTTACGCTGTTCTTCTTGTCCGCAGATTTCAAATTTTTGCGTCCGGGAGCAATTATTTGACTGCAATTTTGTACCTTTGCGCCCTTGAAATTCTGCCGACCGCCCTTTTGACGGTTCCGGCGTTGGTATTTTAGTGTTAGATTCGGTACTATTCCGGTGGAACAGCGCAACTTATGAGCAGCAAAAAAATACTCATATCCCAGAAGCAGCCGCAGACGGCCTCTCCTTACGACGCACTTTCAGAAAAATTCGGAGTGAAGTTCGACTTTCTTCCGTTCTTCAAGATGGAACCCCTGACTTCACGGGAGTTCCGGACGCAGAAGATCAACATATCTGACTATACGGCCATCGTGTTCTCGGCGAGGACGACGATTGACGCGTTCTTCCAGATCTGCGAGGAGCTCCGCGTCAAGATCCCGGAGACGATGAAATATTTCTGCACCACGGAGATCGTGGCGAACTACCTTCAGAAGCACATCGTCTACCGCAAGCGCAAGATCTTCTTCGGCGACGGCAAGCCGGAGTCGGTTCTCGGGCTCATAGGACAGAAGCACAAGGGCGAGAAGTTTCTCATCGCGACAAGCGAGTCCGCCGGCCGGGACGCCATCACAAGGCTGTTCGAGACGACGGAATACGACTTCGCGACAGGAGTGTTCGTAAAACCTGTGCCTCAAGACCTTACGGGAATCGACCCGCACGGCTATGACGCGATCGTCGTGTTCAACGCGGCCGACGTGAAGGCTCTCTACGCGAACTTCCCGGAGTTCACGCAGGGCCGCGTCAAGTTCATAACCTACGGCAACTCGGTCGTGAAGGCTATGGACGAGGCGGGTCTCAAAATCGAGATCTCCGCTCCGACTCCGGAGATTCCGTCCATATCCAAGGCTCTGGAAAGTTTCCTCAACAAAGCATAGGCGGCAATGGATGAATCTCCCCGGACTTTCTCCAAAAAGGAGAGGATTTGCGGAGAGAAGAGCATCTCACACCTTCTCTCCAAGGGACGCTACGGCCGGGAGGGGGTGCTGCGCTACTGTTTCGTCCCCGGCGGGGAGGGGTCGAGGATTATGGTCTCCGTTCCGAAGAAGATGTTCAAGCGCGCAGTCCGGCGCAACCTGCTCAAACGCAGGATAAGGGAGGCGTACAGGCATCAGAAGGAGCTGCTCGCCGGCCGGCCGGCCGATGTGTTCTTCATCTACGGAAGCAAGACGGAGGCCTCCTACGGGGAGATTTTCGAAGCTGTCGGCGACGCTCTCCGCAAAGTCGGGAATGCCGTTCCCGCACGGACGGCGGACGATGCCGGCGAAAATCTATAGGAAGATATGGACGGGAAAGACTCGAAGAACCTCGGAAAAGCGGACGGACTGGGGAAAGCCGGCGGAGCCGTAACGGCGGACAGACAGGGGGAGACCGGAGGAGCCGTAACGGCGGGCGGCTTCAGAAAGGCGGCGAAAGCCGTCGCCATCGCCCCGTTCATCCTGCTGATAAAGTTCTACCGCGTCTGCATCTCCCCGCTCAAGCCCCCGACCTGCCGGTTCACCCCCACCTGCTCCGAATACGCCCTTGAGGCCTTCCGGAAGCACGGCCCGTTCAAGGGGCTGTGGCTCACCGTCCGAAGAATACTCCGCTGCCATCCCTGGGGCGGAAGCGGATACGACCCCGTCCCGTAGCAATTTTACGACCCCGTCCCGTAAGAAAGCTGAAGGCCTCCGCCACCACCGAATCGGGACGAAAAACGCCCCGTTGTGCCTTTTCGGAGGCGGATTCAGTTAAAACAACAGTTAAAACAACAGAATTTACAACCCCATTGGCGCGGCGAAAAGCGAGATTTGCACTCGAAAACTATTCAACGAGATTGTGGCGCTTCTCCTATATGTGCAAATCCAATCCTTAAAAGCGTCGCAAGAAAAACATCGGCCGTCTCGCTCTGACTCCGGCCGATGTTTTTTCATACGAAAGAGATGTCTTATCACCCGGAATGCCCCGCCGCCTTTTCATACGAAAAAGGGTGACTGAAAAACTTCAATCACCCTTTTCTTCGTGAGCGGAAAACGAGACTCGAACTCGCGACCCCGACCTTGGCAAGGTCGTGCTCTACCAACTG
>CAVIXF010000242.1:0-3379 GCA_963646585.1 Candidatus Gastranaerophilales bacterium HUM_1
GAATGGCCGGGTAATAGAATTTATCAACCGAAGCGGAAAAGTGCGCCAAAAACGCCTTTTGCGCGAAAAATAAGAAACACTGAAACCGTTATGACAAGAAAAGAGAAAGAAAGAGCCTTCTCGCGGAGGATTCCGGGCAGGAATCCCGAGAGGGGAGAAAAAGATGCAGATTCCCCCGGAAAAGTTTGCATCTTTCGGAGTAATTTGCAAATTTTGCATCGACTTACATTTTTGATGGGCGGTGCAAAGACCGCGACCTTCTCGCCTGCGGCGTTTTTGTCGCCTGGCGGATTCGGATTTTTCCGGCGTCGTACCCCCGTGGTGCCGCTTAATGGCGCACCTGCCGCCCATCGGTGTAAGTCAACGGGAAAGGCGATGCCGGTTTTATGTAACTGTCGCCTATGGACTTTCATCAAAGACTTACAAATGAGAGACAATCAACATCAAATCAATGCGTCCGCCAGGCGGACTCCCCTCTGTCAACGGCGAGGAGGGGCCTTGCGAGACTACGGCGCAAGGCCGCGACCGAACATCTGACGCGGCAGGATTCGCGCTGCACGATGATGCACCATTTTTATCACACTATAACGCACACACAAACAAACCGAAAAAGTAAAAATCATGAACTCAACGAACATCAATATCATATCTTCGACAACAACGGAAAGAGAGGCCCGCGTCCGCGACGAGTACCCGGAAATCATCTCGAGCCTGAAAGCGATAGCGTCTCGGCTTCGTGCGCTCGGCGCGATGACCGACATAGCAGACCTCGACATCGCCGCCGAGAACCTCGAATGGGAGCGCGGAGTGGCCGTCTCCATCATCAACGCGCAGAGGTGATGAGATGAGGGGGCGCAATCGGAACAAGTACGGAAACAGGCGGGGCTGCGCCTTCGGGGTCGCGTTCGACTCGCGGCTGGAGGCCTCTCGCGCCCTCTTCCTCTCCTCCGCCCTCCGCGAGGGGCGCATCCGCAACCTCCGCAGGCAGGTGGAATACGAACTGATTCCACGGCAGACGGAGCGCGTCACGGAGCGCCTCAAGACAAAGGAGAGGACGCGAGACAGGGTCTTGGAGCGTTCCTGCCGATACGTGGCGGATTTCGTCTATGAGAGGCGCACTGACGACGGGGCTTGGACGGAGGTCGTGGAGGATGCGAAGTCTCCGGTCACCCGGACGGGAGAGTACGTCATCAAGCGGAAGCTGATGCTCTGGCGGTACGGCATCCGGATACGGGAGATAATGAGGGCCGCCGAGGAGGTCTGACCACGCGCCCCCCCCCCGAAAAAAGATTAAGCCCCGCAGAGTCTTCGTTGAGCCCTGCGGGGCTTTTTGTCTTGTGGCACGGCAGTCGTCTATACGTCCTTTGCCGCGCTTCCGTAGTCGGACGAATTGGACTCCGCCCTCCTGTTGTACAGGATCTTGACCTTGCAGTCGTCGTCGATTTTTAGGAAAATGACATACCCTCCCTTGTACCATTTCGCGTGATAACTGCATTGCCCGTTCTGGATGGCGTTCAGCTGCTGGCCCTCCGGAACGGGAAACGCGGTCTTGAATTTCATCTCCCTGTATTCCGGGTCTCCGTACTTCGTCGCCAGCGCACCGTAAAACTCATAGAACACATTGTAGATGTTGCTCCACGAGTACATTTGTGGGGTCGCGACATAGACATCCTGAATCTTGCTGTCCGCGAGGGTGGTCACCGTCACTTTGCATAGCGGGATTCCGGCAAACGGCCCCGAAAGGACATAGGCTCCGTATTCCCCCGAGGTCTCGAGGTTGAACCCCTTTGTCTGCAATTTCGAGATGAAGTCGGCTGCCGGGAGTGCGAGGCTGACACCTTTGACCGCCGGCGCAGACTGGCAGGCGGAAAGCAGCAGAAGGCAGGCGACGGCCACGGCGAAAAAGGTTTTTGGCGATTGTGTTTTCATTTTTTTCTGATGTTTTGATCTCCCGCAAAGGTAGCGATTCTGCGAGGAAAGTCAAAAAGGCCGTCGGGCAAAAAAAGGAAGATGGATTTTATAAAAATACCACATAAATCTATACAAATTGTGTATTTCCTATAAAAATATGTTAATTTTGACGGAAAATCACACCACTTATGGCGGCTATCAAGAAGAATATACCTCTTTCGCTCCTCGAACTGAACGAGGGGCAGCTCTCGGTCATCGACCCGGAGACGAACAGGCAGGTCGGCCTTCCGCGCAACCCCCGGTGGATACGGGATGCGCGTTTCGAGGCCCTGAAGAAGTCCATCGAGGATGCGCCCGAGATGCTCGACCTCCGGGAAATCCTCGTCTATTCCCTCTCCGGGCTGAAGGGCAAGGACGGGCGGTATATCGTCATCGGCGGCAATATGCGTCTCCGCGCCCTCCGCGAGCTCGGGTACGCCGAGGCCCCGTGCAAGGTACTCGACCCGGCCACGCCGATGGAGAAGCTCCGCGAGTACACCATCAAGGACAACGAGGGCTTCGGCCAGAACGACTTCGACATCCTCGCCAACGAGTGGGACATCGAAGACCTTGACAGTTGGGGGCTTGAACCCTGGGAAATGGGCTTGTCCCCGGAGAGCAACGGAGCGGGCGGCGGAGAAAACGGGGAAGCTGATGAGAACGAATACGAACGAATGGTGAAAGAGTTTAAGGAGAGAATGGCCGCTGGGGAACTTAGCGAAGACGATGAAGAATATCAGGCGTTTCTTGAGAAGTTCCAGGCCAGGAAGACGACAGATGACTGTTACACGCCCGAACTTGTCTATGAGGCCGTGGCATCTTATGTCGAGCGCCGCTACGGAAAGGATAGAAAAAACTTTGTCCGCCCGTTTTATCCGGGTGGGGATTACGAAAACTATAGCTACCCCCAGGGGTGCGTAGTCGTTGACAACCCTCCTTTCTCCATTCTGTCGCAGATTATTGGCTTTTATTGCAAGAGGGGGATTGATTTCTTCTTATTCGCTCCCGCTTTGACGCCTCTGAGTACAACGAAGGCAACACAGACTACCGTAATATCGGCCGGAGCCCCAGTTATATATGATAACGGTGCATTCGTCAATACATCCTTTTTGACATCGTTAGAGACTAACGTGCGCATCAGGTCTGACTATGAGTTACACAAGGCCGTAAAAGAAGCATCGGACAAAAGCAAACCGTCAAAGGCTTTACCGAAGTACTCCTACCCTGATAATATCGTCTCGGCGGCGATGGTCAATAGATATTCCAAATACGGCATCGATTTCTCCGTTTCTAAAGGTACGTGTGCACAGGTGGACAAATTGGACGCACAGGACGGGGCGGGCATCTACGGCTCCGGGCTTTTATTGTCTGAAAAGGCTGCGGCTGAAAAGGCTGCGGCTGAAAAGGCTGCGGCTGAAAAGGCTGCGGC
>CAVIXF010000243.1:0-3313 GCA_963646585.1 Candidatus Gastranaerophilales bacterium HUM_1
ATTGAGTACAGGGGGCTGTCGCTCTCGGATATGTAGGCTCTCCGGAAACAAAAGAAACGGCATTTTCGGAGACTTCCGGAGCGATCTGAACGACAGCGAAATTGCGCGTAAACGCGGTGTCAGCCGGGCGACGGTCATCGGACCTCAGACCCGCTGTCAATCTTTCAGGCAACCGACAGGCACGACATAGACTCCGTCTTCACGCCGTATGGCATATTTCGACGTGCCGGTAAGCACCATAAGGAACGAAGGAGCCTTCGTCTTCGCGGTGTCTATCTTAGAAGCCAGCAGTTGCAGATTCTTAGCGGCGTCCTCAATGTTTTTCTCGCCGCCAAGCTTTATTTCAATCAGCCCATAGCGTCCGTCACGCAGATGCAGAACCGCGTCACATTCCAGACCGTTACTGTCGCGATAGTGATATACCGAACCTTCCAATGCGTCGGCATAGACACGTAAATCCCTGACACACAAAGACTCGAAGAACAGCCCCATCGTACGGATGTCATTTATCAGGTCATCGGGGCCGACACCCAATGCGGCGACGCCGATGGACGGATCGGAAAAATAGCGGGTGTCGGCGCTCCTTATGGCGGTCTTGCTTCGCAAGTTAGGATTCCACGCAGGAGAATCCTCCAGCACAAAAATCTTTTTCAAGGCATCAATATAAGAGGCAACGGTGAGACGGCTGGCGGAAGTCGAGTCATTATTGTCCACATCCGCGCAGATGGTATTGACAGACGCCTGCGCACACTGGTTTCTTGCGATAGAGCGCAGGATTTTTTTCGCACGCTCCGCATCGCGTCTGACATTATCGACACGCGAGATGTCGTTGTTTACGACTGCTTCATAATATCTGTATGCCATATCCAATGCCACGTCCCGGTCTATTGTCACGGAACGAGGCCATCCTCCCCGGCAAATCAGCCAGGCGATGGAATCTATGTCGAGAGGATTTGTACCGAAAATTTCCGCATCAGACTTGGAAAACAAATCTTTCAGACAGACTTCAGCGGAAGACTCCCCCGACTCGAAAAGGCTCATAGTCCTCATCGTGAGCCAGGCGAATCTGCCCGTGCCGGAATGGTGAATCCGGTCAGTGTCGGCAGGCACGGCTGAACCGGTAAAGATGAACTGTCCGGCGTCATCTCTGTGATCGACCTCGAATCTTGCGGCATCCCACAGCTGCGGAGCAAGCTGCCACTCATCAATGAGGCGCGGCGTGGCACCTTCAAGAATTTTCCGCGGCGACAGATTAGCCAGCTCAATGTTCTGCTCCAAGTATTCAGGGTCGTCCATATACACGACACTCCTGGCCTGCTGCTCGGCGGTCGTTGTCTTGCCACACCATTTCGGACCTTGTATCAAGACCGCGCCGACCCCCTTCAGTCTGCGGCTCAACATCTTGTCGGCAATCCGAGGTCTGTATTCTTTCATATCTTCAAGCATATTTTGTCTTACGCGCAAAGATACAAAAAAGTAATTGAATATGAACGGTTTTCACGCGACATTATGCAAAATGAGGATAAATCGTTATACAATTTGTGGCGATTCTACTATACAATTTGTGGCGATTTCATTATGGAAGTGCATAATGTGTCTATTTCATAACGCCGATTTTCTCCGTTCGGCAGTCCAAAATAAATTTGGACTGCGCCCACTTGCCGAAAAGACCTTCACTCGTCCTCGGGAAAGTAGTCAGCCTGGTCGGCGAGGTCGTCGAAATCAATCTCCTGACGCAGCTGCTCAATGATTTCCTCAGGCGTGGCGTCGATGTGGTGCGCCGTGCCGTCGCTGTCGTAGATCACCGTGCCGCCGGACGGCTGCGGGGTCTTGTCGCACGCCGTCTTCCGCGTCCGGAGGCCGCCGTTTTCAGGACGATAGGTGACAGTCCTGGTCTCGTAGTCCACCGATACGATTTCTGTGACTTCCCGATTCGGGTCATAGCCGTTGTAATTCTCGTAAGGGCATCTCGGCTCCTCCCACACCGTTTCCGGTTCTTCGTAAGTGACCGCCCAGATGAAAAACAGGACAAGAGCGATGGAGAAGACGTTCCACCAGCGGAATTTCGTCTTGCAAATCCGTCTCGTCAGACCGTCTCCCTTTTTCTTCGTACCGGTCTTTCTGTCCGTTTTCATCTGTCTGTGCAATGCCGGTTGATTATCGCATCCTTCCATCGGGCGACAACATCGTCGAATGACACTCCCGAGCAGAGAACCATCGGACTCGTGCTGGGACAACTGCGGAATTCCAGTCCTCTCAGCCGTCCGTCATCGATGTCCGCACCCCTGAGATATTCCCGGAAAGCAGTCGCGGATTTACCCCCGTTCAGTATTATGACTGATATCGTCGGATGCTCGGCCAGCAATGCGGATATGCCATTGAACTGTCCTCCTCTTATGTTCGCGTCCAGACTGCCCTGCCGGTCAGCCGATGAATAGACGTCCCAAAGGGCGATGTGGTTTTTCGCAAGCATCGCCTTTTTCTCCCCGTAACTGAACGGCACGGCGGAGCCGGTGGCGGAGGCGATGATTTTCCAGAATAAATTTCTCGGATTCGCATAATATTCCTGACGGTCGATGGAGATGTCGCTTGGAAGCGAACCGAGCACGAGAATCTCGGGAGTCCCGCACATCAGCGGAGGCAGCCCCCGTTTATTTGTCTTTTGCATTCAGCAGTTGGATTTTTATCGGTGAAACATTTCTGTCGACACAAAAAAGCAGAGGATAATTCTTGATCCGTGCCGAAATCTGACTTGCGGGGACAGGTTTCCCGTCCTTTCGCGCATAGAGTCTCTGACTGTTGATGAGTTTTGCCGTTTCCGTGAATGTGAGCGGTCTTGATTCCGCCCGCAGTACGGTCTCGATGGCTTCGTGCAGTGTCATAGCAGGTTGTTTTATAGTGTTTGACATAGTGTCTTCATCTTCGGATTCGGGGATGACGAGTTTTTCGATGTCGTCATCCGGATTATCCTCCGCCCACCCTTTGTTCAGCAGGTCAACAAGGGCGCAGCCGCTCTTGAGCTTCTTTATCCGCATCTTTGCCAGCTCTTTCAGCACATAGTCGCATTGTTCCTCCGTCAATTCAAGTCGGTTCTTGTCGTATGCCTCCCGAAGCCCGTCTTCGGCGATCACCGCATCGTAAAAGTCCGTCGCCGCTTTGAGAAGGCGCATATAGTCGTGGTCCGGAGAGAGAATCGGGAGTTCGCCTCTCGTGCAGTAATCGTAATTCAGCTCAAAATCGGCCGAAAACCGGATTGCCGACAATACGGATAAATATTCTTTCCCGTTGAGTATGTTGTAAAGTTGTGTCGGAG
>CAVIXF010000244.1:0-3270 GCA_963646585.1 Candidatus Gastranaerophilales bacterium HUM_1
GTGTCGTCTATGCGGTAATCGCTCTGGAACGGGTATCCCACGTTCCAGCAGCTGCGTCCCCTGCCGTCCTCCGCTCCCTGCGGCCAGCAGACCGCGAAACCGTACTTGTCAGCAAGCTCCATAAAGCGCAGCCCGCCGTTGAGCGCGTGTCCGCCGTAGCCGTGCAGGACGACCACAAGCGGAAGCCCGTCGGAGGATGCGCACCCTCCGGGAACAGCCTCCCAGGCCGTCCTCTGTACAACCGCATCCTGTCCAGAAACCGTCCCGGCCGTCCTCTCCCCTGCCGCATCCTGTCCGGAAACCACCCCGGCCGGCCTCTCCCCTGCCGCATCCAGCCCGGAAACACCGGACGCCGCAGCGGAACGCGATGCCGCAGGCCTATAAAAAAAGGCATCGCGAACGACGCCCTGATCCTTGAATGAAATCTTCTCGCAGTGCTCCCGAGGCGAGAGAGCCGCCGCGCACTCCCGGCAGCCCGCGCCGGACTGGCCGCACTGCACGACCGCCCTCCCGTCGGAGTCGAGCACGATGGAGTTCATCAGGTCTATCTTCCCCTGATGGATGAGCTTCAGAATCAGCTCGCCGAAGAGCGTGTTCTGCCAGGCGAACCACGCACGGGTGAAATTGGTCGGGTCGTCCTTGTGGAAAGACTCGTGCATAAATCCCGTCCCGCCGTCGGTGTTGAGCAGACTCACGACGCAGTCGCGGATTTCGGCGTCGTCCGTGGAGGTGAACGCCTTCATCATTATGCTCATCGGCCAGATCATGTCATAGCCGATGTGCGGCCCGCCTATCCCCTCGCCGGCCGTACCCTTGAAGAAGTACGGGTTGCTGTCGCTCCAGACGAAGCGGCGGGTGTTGCGGTAAATCGGGTCGTCGGAAGGAACGTCGCCGAGGTAGGCGAGCGCGAGAAGGCTCGGGACGTTCGCGTCGTCCATCATATACTGGTTGCCGAATCCGTCCACCTCGAAGGCGTAGATGTCCCCGAACTTCCTGTGGTGCGCCACAGCATATTCCTTGAGAGCGGCCTCCACCTCGTCAGCGATGGCGCGGCACTCCCCCGCCATCACCGCATTGCGGTTCACCGTCTCGAGGATTTCGGCGGCCTTGCGGAGAGAGGTCACCGCGAAGAAGTTCGACGGAATGAGGAACTCGAAAGTCGTCGCGTCGTCGGAAGGACGGAATGACGAGGCTATGAGTCCGCAGGGTTTCACCGGATTGCCCCGGCCTTCGCAGCACTTGGTGTCGAGCTGGGCGCTTCCCACGCGGGTGAAGAGATACGGCCCGTGACCGTCCTTGCGCTGCTGCTCACGGAGAGTCTTGAGTATCGCGGTCATCCCGCTGAGCCATTTGTCGCCGAAAACAGATATGTCGCCCGTGACCTTCCAGTATTCGTAGGCGAGGCGTATCGGGTAGCAGTGCGAGTCAATCTCCCATTTGCGCTCGTGGTCGTTCGGGTTCATATCCGTGTTGTCGTTCTGCCAGCCCGTGCCCGTCGGCCCGTCATTGAAGGCGTTCGCGTAAGGGTCGATGGTGAGCGAAAGAAACTGACGGTTTATGACCCCGGCTATCATCTCCCGGAGGTGCCCATCCTCGGCGGCGAACTGGACATAAGGCCAGACCTGCGCCCCCGAGTCGCGCATCCACATCGCGTGGATGTCGCCCGTATAGACGAAGGTGTCGGGGTTGCCGTCCTTGTCGGTGCGGAAATGCACGGTCGTGTCGAGAGTGTTCGGGAAGCAGTTGCGGAACATCCAGGAGAGCTTCGGGTTGCTCAGCTGCGAGCACACCTCGTCGATCACCTGCTCGATTTTCTCCGAAGTGAAGAGCCGGTCCTTCTCCGCCGGACGTTTCGATTCGAATGTCTGCGCCCCGGCCGTAAACGCGGCTGCGGAGGCGATGACCGCCGCGGTCAGCAATTTCAGTTTCATTGTCATCTTATTATGTGTTTTGATTTCCTATTTTCCTGACACTCAATCATCCCCGCCGCGTTCATTTCACGTCCGAGAATGAATATGGGCGGTCGGAGGCCGCCGTCGAACGGTGTTTGTCCGGCTGCGGGGACATCGTGAACTCTATGTTCACTCCGGATGTGAGGGTCTCGTGGGTGAAATATGTCTTCGTATATGGCTTACCGTTGACTTTCAATGACTTGATGTAGCAGTTTTCCTTGCAGTTGTCTTTCGCCTCGATTATGATGCGGTTGCCAGAAGGCAGATTGACCGTGACCTTGTCGAAGAGCGGGGAACCAATCGCGTACTGGTCGGTGGCCGGGCAGACAGGGTAGAAGCCGAGGGCGGAGAAGACGTACCAGGCGGAAGTCTGGCCGTTGTCCTCGTCCCCGCAGTAGCCGTCCGGAGCGGCAGAGTAGAGCTTTTTCATCACCTCGCGTATATGCTTCTGCGCCTTCCAAGGCTGTCCGCTCCAGTCGTAGAGGTAGAGCATATGCTGGATGGGCTGGTTGCCGTGGGCGTAGTTGCCCATATTCATCACCTGCATCTCACGGATTTCGTGGATGACGTATCCGTAATAGCTTTCGTCGTAAATCGGCGGAACATTGAACACATTGTCGAGATTCGCGTTGAACGCGTCCTCCCCGCCCATAAGCGCCATAAGCCCCGCAGGGTCGTGGAAGACGGACCAGGTGTATTGCAGGGCGTTGCCCTCGGTGAAGTCTCCTCCCCATTTGTACGGGTTCAGGGGAAGGCTGAAAGAGCCGTCGGCCTTGCGCCCGCACATCAGCGAAGCGTCGGCGAGGTAGAGATTGCGGTAGTTCAGAGCCCTCTGTCGGTATATCCCGATTTCGTCGTCGGATTTCCCGAGAGCCTTGCCGAGAGTCCAGATGCACCAGTCGTCGTAGGCGTATTCAAGCGTCCGCGCCGCGCTCTCGTTGATTCCGGTGTCACAAGGGACATAGCCGAGACGGTCGTACTCCTCCCAGCCCCTGCGTCCGGAAGTCATCGTCCCCTCGTGAAGCGCCGAAGCCCCGTGCACCACGGCCTTCCAGAGTTCTTCGATGTCATAGCCGCGAAGACCCTTCACCCACGCGTCAGCCACGACGGAGGCGGAATTGTTGCCTATCATACAGGCCCGATGCCCCGGACTCGCCCACTCCGGCAGGAATCCGCTTTCGAGCCAGGCGTTCACGAGCCCCTCCTGCATCTTGACGCTCTCGTCCGGATAAATCAGGTTGAGAAGCGGGAAAAGGCAGCGGAAAGTGTCCCAGAAGCCGGTGTCGGTGAACATATACCCTGTGCAGACCTTGCCGTT
>CAVIXF010000245.1:0-3201 GCA_963646585.1 Candidatus Gastranaerophilales bacterium HUM_1
GCGCAGCTGCCAGACGGACATTTCGCGCTCCGGGGCAGTCCTATTCAATCACGCGGATTTTCGCATATTTCAGAAGCAGGATCTTCTCGCCGAAGCCGTCGAACTCGATGACGGCCTTGAGGTCGGGGGCTCTTCCCTCAAGCTTTTTTATCACGCCCGGGCCGAAACGGTTATGCTCGACCCGCTGCCCGGCGCGAAGCTCAGCCATCGGCGTCGGGACGAAGTCGGCGTCCGAGGTCTTCGGCGGGACAGGCTTGTGGAAGGGGGTCGGGGAGGCCGACGGACGGACTGTTCCGGAAGAAACGGACGGGCGGAGCGTCTCTGAAGCGGCGGGACGCGGCTGGGAGGCTGATCCGGAACGCCCATAACCGTCCGAGCGCCCGCCGTAACCGTTCCGGGACAGACCGGACACCCCGCCAGAACGCCCGGAAGAGGATTTGCCGTCGGAGCCGCCGAACCTTTCAAAGCCCCCGAATCTGCCTGAATCTCCGACTCCCCCAAAGCCCCAGGATCTGCCTGCACCGCCAGACCCGCCGAAACCGCCTGATCTGCCGAATCCTCCAAAGCCTCCGAAGCCGCTGCCCCCCCCGAAACCGCCGGACAAATCCCCGTCACCGGAATCGTCGTCCGGTTCGATCGGATTGGCTATGTACTGCCGGTCTATCTCCATAATGAAGCGGCTCGGGGCGTTGGACTCGGACTTGCCGTTGCGCATCCTCGTCGTCGCGAAAGAGAGGGAGACCTCCTTCTTGGCGCGGGTGAGGGCCACGTAGAAAAGCCTGCGCTCCTCCTCGACATCGCTTTCCGAGGAGAGGAAACCGCAGTTCGGGAACAGGTTCTCCTCCATTCCGGCGATGTGGACGTAGGGGAACTCCAGCCCCTTGGACGTGTGGACGGTCATAAGGGCCACGCGGTTGGCCGACTCCTCGTCGCTGACGTCGGCCGCGCTTATGAGGGTCAGATTCTCAAGGTAGGAGCTTAGCGTGACCGTCGGATAGTCGGACTCCTTAATGTCGTCCTGCGAGAGAATCTTCTCCTCGGCCATCAGGTCTTCGGCATATTCCGCGTTCTTCTCCTCGATGAAAAGTTTCACTCCGTTCAGAAGCTCCTCGACATTGGCGAACTTCGACTGCCCCTCGACGGAGACGTCGGACTTGAAGAACGCCCACAGGCCGCTCTCCCGGAGCACCGCGTCCGCCACGATGAACGCGTCTTCCGTCGCCGCCCTCACGGAGTTCCTCGCGACCGAATCGCAGAACGAGCGGAGCTTCGAGACGGCCGCAGGCTTGAGCCCGTAGGTGTCGAGGTCGGATTCATAGACGGCCTTGAAGAGCGTCGTCCCGTGGTTGTGCGCCGCAGCGGCGAGAGCCGCGACCGAAGTGTCCCCTATCCCCCTCGCCGGCTTGTTGACGATCCGCCGGAAGCTCTCGTCGTCGTTGATGTTCACCGTCAGCTTGAGATAGGCCAGGGCGTCCTTGACCTCGGCCCTTTCGTAGAATGAGTTCCCCGAATATATCTTATAAGGTATGTTCCTCTTGCGGAGAGCCTCCTCCAGCGCACGGGACTGGGCGTTCGTCCTGTAGAGTATCGCGAAGTCCTGATACTGGGCGGAGTCCCTGCGGAGAGACGACATAATCGAGGAGACAATCAGCATCGCCTCCTCCGTCTCGGTGTACGCCTTGATGAGACGGATCTTCTCCCCCTCCTCCCCCTTTGAATAACAGGTCTTCGGTATCCTTGCGGAGTTCCTGGATATCAGAGAGTTGGCAGCATTCACGATGGTCTGCGTCGAGCGGTAGTTCTGTTCGAGACGGAATATCCGGCACCCGGGGTAGTCCCTCTGGAAATTGAGTATGTTCTCGACCCTCGCCCCACGGAAGCCGTAAATCGACTGAGAGTCGTCGCCCACGACGCAGAGGTTCCTATGGAACGCCGAAAGTTTCCGGAGGATTATGTACTGGGCCATATTCGTGTCCTGATACTCGTCCACAAGGATATATCTGAACATTCCGGCGATTTCTTCGTAAGATTTCGGAGAATCCCGGAGGAGTATGTTCATATTCAGAAGGACGTCGTCGAAATCCATAACCCCGGAAAGACGGCATTTCCGGGAATATAGGGCATATATCTCGCTTATCCTCGGCATCTTGCGCCTGCGGTCCTGCTCAATCGCGTTCGGACTCTCGCGGTATTTCTCCGCCGTCACGAGATTGTTCTTCGCGTACGAGATCCTGGACTGCACCTCCTTGGGCTTGTAGACCTTGTCGTCGAGCTGCATCTCCTTGAGGCAGGTCTTTATCAGGCGGACGGAGTCGTCGGTGTCGTATATGGTGAAATCGGGTCTGTAGCCGATTTCGGCGGCATAGTCGCGGAGCAGACGGATGAAGACGGAGTGGAAGGTGCCCATATAGAGCCGGCGGGCCTTCCGCGCCCCGACGATGAGGGCGATCCGCTCCTTCATCTCCTTCGCCGCCTTGTTGGTGAAGGTCAGGGCCAGAACCTGCTGCGGGTCGCAGCCGAGATTGAGGATGTTGGCGATGCGGCAGGTCAGCACGCGGGTCTTCCCCGAACCCGCTCCGGCCACTATGAGCACCGGCCCGTCCACGCACTCGACCGCCTGTCTCTGGACAGGATTCAACCCCTCGAAGGCCGAAGTCTTTTCTTCTTCCATATTTTCTGAATTTGAGGGTGCGAAATTAGCAAAAAGTACGCAGGAAAAATACAGGTCAGTACAATTTCGGGATATGTTCTTACGAATCGAGAAACATAAAAAGCCCCCGGCAGTCTGGATGCTGCCGGAGGCCCGATCAGGATGTTTCAGCAAGAAACGCTCAACAATCGTCAAGTAATCAGTCAGAAAGGACTGGCTACAGAACCTTCTTCGCCGGTTTCAGGCTGAGTTCCTTCTGTGCCGGAACGATCGGGTTCAGGGATTTGACTCCCGGAGTCGCCGTCGAGGTGAATGACACCTTGGACGCTACAGGAGTTCCGAAGACTGACGGCTCGGCTGAATGGAGACTCACTTTCTTCTGCGCGTTCGCAGCGTCGATGACTGAACGGATGCGGCCTTTCGCGGTCTCCACGCAGTTCCCAGGAAGCGTGCGGGCGAGCTCCTGCACCTTGTGGAGTTTCGCGGTCACGGCTGCGGTCTTCTCCGCCGCCGGAGCGAGTCCGTTGTCGTCCTTGGTCTCGTCCACGAGA
>CAVIXF010000246.1:0-3201 GCA_963646585.1 Candidatus Gastranaerophilales bacterium HUM_1
AGAGAAGAAGACAAAAATAATATGCACCGTCGCCGACAACCGCTGCGACATTGATTTCATCCGCCGGCTCTATGAGAACGGGATGAACGTCGTGCGCATAAATTCGGCGCACGCTTCGCTTGAGGGGGCGCAGACGATTGTGGACAACGTGCGGAAAGTTTCCGACAGGATAGCCATACTCATAGACACGAAAGGTCCGGAGGTGCGGCTCACGCAGATGGCCGATTCCGTGGGGTTCGTCGCGAGGACGGGGGAGACAGTGGAGATTATCGACGACCCGGCGCAGCCTTGCAGGAAGGGGGTTCTCTACACCACATATCCCCATATGGCGGACGACGTCCCCGTGGGTTCCGACATACTCATCGACGACGGTTCGGTGGATCTCTCGGTCGTCGGGAAGGAGCCGGGGAAACTCGTCTGCAAGGTGATGAACGAGGGGATAATCAAGGGGCACAAGAGCGTGAATGTCCCGGCCGTGCACATCAATCTCCCTGCGGTGACGGAGAAGGACCGGCGCTTCATCGAATGGGCCATCGATGCCGACATCGACTTCATCGCGCATTCGTTCGTCCGCAGCGCCCGTGACCTGCACGAGATTCAGGAGATTCTAGACTCACGGGGCAGCCATCTGAAGATCATCGCCAAAATCGAGAACCAGCAGGGAATCGACAACCTCGACGAGATTCTCACCTACAGTTACGGGATTATGGTCGCCCGGGGAGACCTCGGAGTCGAGATTCCCGCCGAGCGCATACCTTTGATACAGAGGGATATCGTGCGGGCGTGCCGGAACAGGAAAAAGCCTGTTATCATCGCCACGCAGATGCTTCAGAGTATGATAGAGAACCCCCGGCCGACGAGAGCCGAGGTTACGGACGTGGCCAACGCCATATTCCAGAGCGCGGATGCCATAATGCTCAGCGGCGAGAGCGCGTTCGGGAAATACCCGGTGGAGGCGGTGATGACTATGACCAAAATCGCTCAGCAGACGGAAAAGACCATCGACGTCAATCTCGAACTCAACCTGCGCAAGGCGGTGAAGCCGGTGGCGGTCGTGCTGGCGAGGGCGCTTGTCGCGGCGACTCAGGAACTTCCTGTGAAAGCTCTTGTCTTCGACACCTACACCGGGCGCGTGGGGCGTTACCTGTCCACCTTCAGACCTAAAGTCCCTGTTTATGCGATGTGTTACAACAGCTACACGGTCAGGGAGTTGGCTCTCGTGTTCGGCATCAAGGCCTACCCGTTCTCGAAGGTGAATGACAAGGAGGAGTTCTCCGCCAAGTCCATCGAGCTGCTGACCCGCGAGGGCAAGATTTCGCAGGGGGACCTCATCGGGTTCATCGGCGGAGTGTTCGGCGCGCAGATGGGCGCCACCTATATGGAGTTGAAACACGTGTAGGGGCAGGAATATAAGATTGTTACGGAATATGATTGAAAGGAAGACAGGAATGGACGATACAAAAGCCTTGCTCTTTGATTTTGACGGAGTCGTGGCCGACTCGGAGAAATATTACACCGGATTCTGGGACGGGGTCGGCCGGAAATGGCTCGGCGGGGAGGATTTCGGAAAACTGGTGAAGGGAAGCACGCTGAAGATGATTCTGGGGAAATATTTCGCCGGAAAGCCGGACGCGGAGGAGGACATCGTCAGGGGGCTTGACTCCCTTGAGGAGGGGATGACATATGACTACATCCCCGGAGTTGTCGAATTCATTAAGGAGGCGCGCCGCCGGGTATTCAGGACAGCCATAGTGACGAGTTCCAACCTTCTGAAGATGAGAAGCGTATATGCGAAGCGGCCGGAGATTCCCGGGCTGTTCGACGCCGTCCTCACGAGCGAGGATTTCGCCGCGTCGAAGCCCGACCCTGACTGCTTTCTCAAGGGGATGGCGCGTTTCGGGGCGGACGCGGCGCACTCCGTGGTGTTCGAGGATTCGGTGAACGGGCTTATGGCGGGCAAGGCCTCCGGGGCGCTGGTGATAGGGCTCACGACCACCAATCCCGTTGAAACCGTCCGCGAATACAGCTCCCTCCAGATTCCCGACTTCACGGACGGGGAGGGGATATTTCGATTCATTATGGATAATCTGGCGTAATTTAATGGATATAGGCAAAAAGGCGCATAAGCGCCGTGCGGAGAACAGCGAAGCGGAGGCTTTGTGCGATGGTGCGCACGGAGCACAACTTCCCCTTTTATGGGACGGGAGGGGGATTTTATGGTAGTCTGCATCGCCGAAAAACCGAGCGTGGCCCGCGAAATCGCCGACGTGCTGGGCGCGAAACTCAAGAAGACCGGCTACATCGAGGGCAACGGCTATCAGGTGACCTGGACTTTCGGCCATCTCTGCACCCTCAAGGAGCCTCACGACTACGACCCGCGCTGGCGGCCGTGGGCGCTCTCCACGCTTCCGATGATTCCGCCGCGCTTCGGCATAAAGCTCATAGAGAACGAGACTTACAAGGCGCAGTTTCAAGTGATAGAGAGGCTGATGCAGAACGCCGAACTCATCGTGAACTGCGGCGATGCCGGGCAGGAGGGCGAACTCATCCAGCGCTGGGTGATGCAGAAGGCGCGGGCGAAATGCCCCGTCAAGCGTCTGTGGATTTCATCCCTCACCGAAGAGGCGATCCGCGAGGGGTTCAACCATCTTGAGGACTCGTCCAAGTTCCAGAGGCTCTACGAAGCCGGACTCTGCCGCGCCATAGGTGACTGGCTGCTCGGGATGAACGCCACGAGACTCTACAGCCTCAAATACGGAGGAGGCTATTCACGCGACCGCAAGGTGCTGTCAATCGGGCGGGTGCAGACCCCGACTCTGGCTCTCATCGTGAACCGTCAGAATGAAATCGAGAATTTCAAGCCGGAGCAGTACTGGGAGCTGAAGACGACCTACCGGGGAGTCGTATTCAATTCGGAGAAAGGCAGGTTCAAGCTGAAGGAGGACGGCGAGAAACTGCTTGAGATGATAAAAGGCAGCGACTTCACTGTCACTGACATAGCCGAGAAGAAAGGCCGGGAGTTCGCGCCGCGTCTTTTCGACCTCACCTCCCTTCAGGTGGAGTGCAACAGGCGTTTCGGCTTCAGCGCGGACGAGACCCTGAAAATCATCCAGTCGCTATACGAGAAGAAGGTCACGACCTACCCGCGTGTCGATACGACCTACCTCAGCGAGGACATCTACCCCAAAGTGCCCAAGACCC
>CAVIXF010000247.1:0-3200 GCA_963646585.1 Candidatus Gastranaerophilales bacterium HUM_1
CATCGACAGGGCCGACTTTATGGAGGACGCGCCGAAGAAGTATTTCCGTCTCAAGCCGGACGGGGAGGTGCGTCTGAAATACACCTATATAATAAGGTGCGTCGAGGTCATCAAGGACGCGGAGGGCGATGTCGTCGAACTCAAATGCACTTACGACCCTTCGACACGTCCGGGTTCCGGGGAATGGCGTTCCGTCAAGGGGACGATCCACTGGGTGAGCGCGGAGCACGCGAAGGAGGTGGAGCTGCGCCTCTACGACAAACTCTTCACCGAGCCGGAGATGGGCGCGATTCCGGAGGGCAAGGACTACAAGGAGTATCTCAACCCGGATTCGCTCAAGGTCGCGAAGGGCTGGGCAGAGCCGGCGCTGCTTGAGGACAATTCCGGGCTTGCTGTGCAGTTCGAGCGCGTGGGCTATTTCTTCAAGGATTCGGACAGCACTCCTGCTCACTTCGTGTTCAACAAGACTACGGCCCTTAAAGACTCGTATAAGTTTTGAGGGGGAGGGGCGCCTAAAAGGCGGTCTGACTGCGTTGGACGGCTTGATGAAATCCTCACAACCGAAAGGTTGCTCCGGTATTCATCCGCACCGTCCGCCTTGCATCCCATCCTTTTATGCATCCCCTCCATTCCCGGTGTTTGTTTTAGAGGTTGGGACAGTTGGGAATAAAGTTTCGCAAGTGAGAAACTTGGCAAGGGGTTCTGCCAGTAGGCAGTAAATGCTACAAGGCGCAGTGTTTATCGGTTGTTTATTTGAACTGCTTTTGTTTGAACTGCTTTAGAATATTAAGATGGGCTTTGATTGGAAGAAAATAGGGCGGAGGGGCGAGCGGAGGCTTACTATGAAGATGAAATTCATCCTCAGTATGTCCTCGATCGCGGTGATGCTGCTGCTTTCCAGCGTCATCTCCGTTATGGAATACAGGCGGATGAGCAATTACGTCTCGGATCTCATCGCCTCGGACATCAAGTGTCTGAACGTCTCCCAGAAGCTCGCCACGATCACGGACAGCTACAACCTCAAGGTGCTCGCGGTCATCGGCGACGAGACCTCCAACAGGCTGCCCGAGTTCGACAGGAAGCTTTTCCTCAATCAGTGCGACAGCCTGAGGCAGTGGATGACGACGCAGAGCGCGATGCCGGTCGCCGACTCTGTGGTGCTGGCCTACACGGACTATATGCTCACCTCCTACGAGCTGGAGAATGTCATATCATCCCGCTTCATCGACTCACGGCAGTGGTATTTCGAGCGTCTGCAGCCGAGCTTCAACAAGCTGCTTTCGTGGCTCGAAAGGCTCAACGAGGTGATCTATGACGACTTGACGGCGAACTCGGAGACTTTTCAGGCGAGCTTCTACCGGAGCATCGTCCCGGGAGTGGTCTCGGTCGCGGCCGGGCTGCTTCTCGTGCTGCTTCTGCTGTTCTTCTTCCTGTCCTACTTCGTCAATCCGGTGGCGCGGATGGGCGCGTCCCTCGCGGCGAGCCGGTCTGTAGGGAAGAAATACACCTGCAGCTTCGACGGGGATGACGACCTCGCGGAGCTGAACGGGGCGATAGGGGAGCTGGTCGAGGAGAACGCGGAGCTGAAGCGCCGGCTGAGCATAATGAAGTCAGCCCGTCAGCCCCGTCCGGACGAATCCCCGGAGGACGCGTAGGCTTAGGCCGGTCATAAGATGTGAAAATAAAAGGCGCAAAAGCGCCGTGCGCAGTTTGCGAAGGGGAGGATGTGGCGATAGGGCAAACGGAGCACCACTTCCCCTGTAAAGGGGACGGGAGGGGTTAATAAGATGGATCTCAAAGTCATATCGGTGAATGTCGGCAAGGCGCTGCTAGTGAGCGCCCTGTTTATGTTCATTTCCGCTATGGTCTCGCTCGCCGGCGGGATGGACTCCGCGTTCGGCCCGCTGACAATCAGCTGTCTTATAACCTTCATCGTCGGGGCGTTCCCTTTCATATTCGTGAGGAAGACGCAGTCCATCTCGATGTCCGACGGCTACCTCATCATCTTCATATCCTGGCTCCTGTCCTTCATATTCGGGATGCTGCCATACATCCTCTGGGGCGGGGAGTTCACCATCATCAACGCCTGGTACGAGTCCGTCTCCGGATTCACCACCACCGGCTCGTCCATCGTGACGGACGTGGAAGCCCTTCCTCGGAGCCTGCTTTTCTGGCGCTCCTCCACCCACTTCATCGGAGGCCTCGGAGTCATCGTCTTTCTCCTGCTGGTGCTGCCTGACGCAAGCCCGTTCCGCTTGAGAATCACGAACTTGGAACTTTCTTCGCTTTCCCGCGAGGGCTACCGCTACCGTTCGTCGCGCACGGTCTGGATAATATGTCTCGTCTACCTTTCGCTGACCCTGGTAGAGACCCTGCTGCTCCGGGCGGCGGGGATGAGTTTCTTCGACGCGGTGAACCATTCGTTCAGCACCGTGGCAACGGGAGGGTTCAGCACGCACAATTCGTCCATCGCGTTCTACGACTCGCGCCTGATCGAGTGCATAGTCCTGTTCTTTATGTTCATCTCCGCGATGCACTTCGGGGTGATCTTCCATTTCGTGACGACCGGCTCGTTCAAGGTCTTCCGGAATCCGGTCCTGCGCTTCTATGTCGGGACAATCGCCGTCTGCACCGCGCTCGTCACTGTCTCCCTGCTCGCCGGCGGCGTCTGCGGCAGCTGGTGGGAGGCTCTGGTCAAAAGCGGGTTCCAGGTCGTCAGCGTCATCACCACCACCGGCCTCACCACGGCGGACAACTCCCTCTGGCCGCCTCTCGCCTGCGTCCTGCTGCTCTACTGCGGGCTCCAGTGCGGATGCTCAGGCTCCACGACCGGAGGTCTCAAGTCCGACCGCATCCTGATAGCCGTCAAGGCGATAGGCTGCGAGCTCAGGCGGCGGCTCCGTCCTAACTCCGTCTGCTCCCTGCGCATAGGCAACCACGTCCTGTCCGACGCGACGGTCAATTCCGTGCTTATGTACATAGTCATCTACCTCCTGCTGATGATTCTCGCGATCATAGCCCTCATCGAGACTGGCCTCGGCGGGGCTGACGCGGCTTCGGTGGCGGTCGCGAGCCTCGGAAATGTGGGCGTGCACACTCTTCCGGCGAGCCTCAGCTTCGCCGACCTTCCCCCCGCAGCCAAGCTCATATCCACTTTCAATATGTTCCTCGGCCGTGTGGAGATCTATCCGGTCCTGACC
>CAVIXF010000248.1:0-3170 GCA_963646585.1 Candidatus Gastranaerophilales bacterium HUM_1
ACTACTACCAGACGGCAGGAAGTGTGACCATCACATCGTCCAGCGCGGTCGGCACAGTCGATGGGGAACTGACCGGAGCCTCCGGAATCAAGGCGGACACCGCGTTCGCCATCGAGGGCGGATCCGTTGACATCAGCGTGAGCGGCACCGGGGCGAAGGGCATAAACTGCGACGGAGACGGCTATTTCACAGGCGGGACAGTCAAGGTCACGGCCACAGGCTCGAACTACGGAAGCAGCAGCGGCGGCGGTCAGCCCGGCTGGGGCGGTTGGGGCGGCGGCTCCCAGACCTCCGAATCCAAGGCGGCCAAAGGGATAAAGTTTGACGGAAACATCACCTTCTCCGGCGCGGACGTCACCGCATCGGCAAGTTCGCACGAGGCGATAGAGGCCAAGGGAACAATCACCATCTCCGCCGGCAGCATCAGCGCGACTTCGAGCGACGACGCAATCAACTCCGGCGGCAATATGACCATAACCGGCGGCTACATCTATGCCTTCTCCTCCGGCAACGACGGACTTGACGCTAACGGGAATATGTACATTCAGGGAGGCTACGTCTATGCCGTTGGCAGCGGAAGCCCGGAGGTCGCCCTGGACGCGAACACGGAGCAGAACTACAAGCTCTACATCAGCGGGGGCAGGCTTATGGCGTTCGGCGGGATTGAGTCAGGTTCCAGCATAACCCAGCCGGTGATCACGGTCAGCAGCTGGACGGCGAACACAGCCTACACCCTCTGCGACGGGGACACGGTTCTGCTTGAGTTCACATCTCCGTCAAAGGGCGGCTCCGGGGTCGTGCTCTCCCATCCGAGCCTTGTCAACGGAAACAGCTACACCCTCAAATACGGTTCGTCGAGCACGAGCGTCACGGCATCGACCAGTTCATCTCAGGGCGGCGGTGACAATCCTGGAGGCGGCGGCAATCCCGGCGGAGGCGGAGGAAACCCGGGCGGAGGCCCCGGCGGACGGCACTGACAGCGGCATTGACAGCGAAATTGACGGACGACAAACGGTTATTTCAAAAGGATGACACCCCGAACGGGCCGTTCACGACGATATGACGGCATAAAACCGGAAAACCTCAACCGGAGACCGGAGGCAACTAACAATGGAACAGTGACATATAGACATATATTATGAAAACGAAGATTTTACTCGCGACGCTCATCATTTCGGCATTGGGCGGATTTTCGCTGACGGCGCAGGAGAAAACGGTTCAGCACGGGACAGCGCAGGAGAAGACGACCCGAAACGGCGTGACGGACAAGGGCATACGGACGGAGGCGGAGAAGCCGTCAAGGAGCAATATGACCGTAAAAGAATGGAAGGTCGATGCGGCGACGAATCAGAAGGTTCTCGACCATGTGACGATATACAACGAAAAAGGGAAGAAGGTGGAGGAGGTCGAGTACGACGGAAAGGGTCAGAAATGGCGCAAGAAATATGAACACGGGACGAACGGAAAAGTCGCCCGGGAATATGTCTATAATCAGGTCAACAAACTCGACAATTACAGAACCTTCGAATTCGACGAGTTCGGACGGAAAAAGACTGAATATGTCTATGACTCCAAGGGGAAGCTCAAAAGATACAAGGTGTATGAATATATACCCGGAGAAAGCGACTGACAGTGAGAATCTGGAGGCTCGGCTCGGGAGTCCGGAGGCTCGGCCCGGAGACCTGGCGGCACGGCTCGGGGACTTCCCGCCCATAAGCTTGGAGGAGATGGACTCCATCCGGCTGATGAACAGGATTGACAGCAAATATCTGACTGACAGGACGGTTCTCGATGACATTCTCGAAGACGCGCTTGCGGAGGGGTACAGGATTTTCACTCAGAACGGAGTGCGTCTGCACCGCTACGACAGCCTCTACTTCGACACCCCATCGCTGCGGATGTTCACCGACCACAGGCGGGGCAAGGCATCCAGACAGAAAGTGCGGACGAGGGAATATGTCGAATCCGGACTGTGCTTCCTCGAAGTCAAGCGGAAGAACAACCGGGGACGGACGAAGAAGAAGAGAATCCAGATTCCGAAGGAATGCTTCGGAGACTTCAGCGGCGATGAAACGATATGCTCTTGGCTGGCGGGACATTCGGACTATGATGCGAAGTCCGTGTCCCCCTCCCTTGAGACGTCGTTCAGCCGCATCACACTCGTGAACCGGAATCTGAACGAGCGGCTGACGATCGACACCGGAGTCTCGTTCCGCAACTTCAGGAACGGCGCGACGGCTGACTTGGGCGCGGTCGTCATCATCGAACTCAAGCAGGACGGCAGACTGCACAGCACGATGCAGGACATCCTGCTCCGGCACAGGGTGAAGCCCGTGAGGGTGAGCAAATACTGCATCGGGACAGTCTCCACGGACTCCTCCGTCCATCCGGGACGCTTCAAACTGAAACTCAGGACAATAGAGAAACTGAACAAAAACTTTTACTTAAGATGTTACAGACCTGTAATATTGCAGCCGCTTTAGACGACGGCGACCTGCTCGGACTGCAGACGCTTGCGGAACCGGCGATGACCACTGCGCAGAGCCTCGGCGAACTGGCGGTGAGGTTCTTCCTCAACCTGCTTGTCTGCTGGGCGCTCGTCCATTTCTTCTACTATCCGAAAAGCCGCAGGAAGGACTATGCGTTCACTTTCCTCACCTTCTCGTCGGCGATGCTCCTTCTGCTCTTCGCGATGGGCAGGGTCGATGTGGGCGTGGGGCTGACCCTCGGGCTTTTCGCCATTTTCGGGGTCATACGATACCGCACGGAGACCGTTCCGATACGCGAGATGACCTATCTTTTCGTAATCATCGCGCTTGCGGCGGTCAACGGGCTCACCCCTCTGTACAAGGTGGCGAATCTCGGAGAAGCCGACGCGCACTACGCCCTCTGCTGGGGTGACCTGCTCGTGGCGATCTCGGCCAACGCGCTGTCGCTCATTCTGATATGGGTGCTCGAAAGCAGCCGCAGTCTGAAGAAGTCCTCGTCGAAGATAATCCTCTACGACCGCATAGACCTGATTGTCCCCGACCGCCGCGACGAACTTTTCAAGGACATCGAACAGCGCTGCGGCGTCACTCCGACGGACGTCGAAATCGGGAACATAGATTTTCTGAAGGATTCGGCATATATAAAGATATATTACGAAACAGACGGAAAATCCTCATCGA
>CAVIXF010000249.1:0-3153 GCA_963646585.1 Candidatus Gastranaerophilales bacterium HUM_1
AATATATTGCGGTCATATCTTCCGCATTTCTCTCGCTTCTCCCGGCCTCTTCCGCGCACTCGGCGGCGGCCGGCGGAACGGATTCCGTCCTTCCTGCGGCTGCCGGCGTGATTGAGCACCCTCTTTCCGCTCCCGGAGTCCCGGCTTCAGACGACCCGCAGGCTTCCGACGGCGACTTCAAGGAGGCCGTGAAACTGTATGAATCTGGGATGTACAGCCGTGCGGCGGAACTTTTCGATGCCGTCGCCGACGAGACCGGATCCGTTGAGGCGGAGGGATATTCCATACTTTGCGCGGCGGCTCTTGAAAAAGAGGGATATGAATTGAGACTCAGAAACTTCATCGCCGGCAACCCGGGCTCCGGACTCATCCCGGAGCTGAAATGGGCGTACTCCCGCAACCTCTTCGACCGGGGCGACTACAAGGGCTGCGCGGAACTGCTCTCCACCCTGCGGGAGCGCGACCTCAGACGCTCGCAGAGGACGGCGTATCTTTTCCGCTATGCGTTCTCATCCCTCGAAAACGGGGACGCGGACGCGGCCGAGCCGATGTTCCGGAAGATAGTCTCGCGCCCGAAGTCCGACTTCACCGCCCCGTCCTGCTACTCGCTCGGCTACATTTGCTACGGAAAGAACAGCTTCAGCGAGGCCATAGACTGGTTCGGAAAGGCCTCGGAGGACGGGCGGTTCAAGGATATGTCCGACTACTACATACTTGAGTCGCACTTTATGCTCAAGGACTACGGCTATGTGACGGTGCGCGGCCCGGAGCTGCACGCATCGGTCTCCGAAGACCGCCGCCCGCGTCTGGCGCGTATGGTCGCCGAGTCGTTCCTCGTCAGCGGGGATGTCGCCAATGCGCGGAAATACTACGAGATGAGCCCGGGGGGCGACGCCGAGATGACGCGTTCCGACCGTTTCTTCGCCGGCTCGGTGCTCTACGCCGCAGGTGACTACGAGGGCGCGGCCGAGAACTTCTCCAGGATGACGGAGCGGACGGACTCGATAGGGCAGATCGCGAACTACCAGCTCGGCTATTCCTATATAAAGACGAAGAACAAGGTGGCCGCGATGAAGGCGTTCAGGAGCGCGTCCGAGCAGAACTGGGACGCTGCGGTGAAGAAAGACGCGCTTTTCAACTACGCGAAACTCGCCTTCGACCTGAACTCCGACGTCTCCGCCTTCAAGAACTATCTCAAGACCTATCCCGACGCCGGAAATGAGGACATATACGGCTATGTCGCCCTCGCCGCGCTCTACAGCCGGGACTGGCAGGGGGCGATCGACGCCTACGACAACATCGACGACCTCACGGCCGAGATGCAGAGCAACTATATGAAAGCCAACTATCTGCGGGCGAAGCAGCTGCTCGCCGCCGGCTCGTTCCGCTCCGCGGCGCAGTGTCTCCGCGCCGTGACCTTCTACAGCGGAAGCCACGACCCGTTCAACCAGCTGGCGAAATACTGGCTCGCCGAGACATATTACCGCGACGGCGACTTCAGCCGTTCGGTCTCCATACTGAAGGACCTCTACAACATCTCCGCCCTTGAGGGGAGCGCGGAGGGGAGTATGGTCAGCTACAATCTCGGCTGCTCCTACTTCCGCCTCGCCGACTACCCGCAGGCCGCGTCCTGGCTCGGGCGTTACGCCGGGCAGAAGCGCTGCGACTTCCGTAAGGACGCGCTGACGCGCATCGCCGACTGCAGCTTCCTTCAGAACGACTACGCGGCCGCTGCGGAGAAATACGCGCTGGTCGCTGACGAATACTACGACCCGGACGACGTCTATCCCTACTGGCAGTCCGCCGTGGCCTACGGGCTTGACGGCAAGCTCCAGAAGAAGATCGGACGGCTCACCGAGGTGATGGACGCTCGTTCGGACGCGCCTTATTACGCCGACGCCCTGCTCGACCTCGGCCGGAGCTATGTGGAGGCCGGCGACAGGAAGGCCGCCGACGGCTGTTTCGACCTTCTGCTTTCGGAGGTGAGGGACAGCAGCTGCGCGGCGAAGGCTATGCTCGAAAAGGCTATGCTCGCCCGCAACGCCGGCGAAAGGGACGCCTCGCTCGTGTGGTACAGGCGCGTCGCCGAGAATATGCGGGGTACGGAATACGCGGACAACGCGCTGCTCGCCATCGAGTCCATCTACAGCTCGGAAGGCCGTGCGGGGGAGTACATCGCCTACATCGACAGCATAGGCCGGGGCGCGGCGAAGACCGCCGCCGAGAGGGAGAGCCTCTACTTCTCCTCGGCCGAGCAGCTGTTCACCGACCGCCAGTACGACCGCGCCCTCGCCGCCTTCGGCGACTATCTCAAGACCTACCCTTCGGGGGGCGAGGCCGGCGCGGCTGAATATTACATAGCCGAGTGCCTGCGTCTCACTTCGGAGTACGAAAAGGCTCGCGACGCCTATGAGCGCGTGATCGAAAGGGGCGTGGGGAGGTTCCTCGACACGGCGATGCTCCGTTATTCCGAGCTCTCCTACAGCCTGCAGCATTACGACGACGCCTACCTCGCCTACACCGCGCTTCAGGAGCGGACGACCGGCCAGGACGCGCTCACGGAGGTGCTCCTGGGCCGTCTGCGCTCCGCATACAGGGCGAAGCGCTACGCGGACGCGGACAGCTGCGCGGCCTCGCTCATCGTGGCGGGGGGCGTCTCCGGAGCGACGTTGCGCGAGGTCGAATACATAAAGGCGAAGTCTATGCTCTCGCTCAGCCGCAGGGACGCGGCGCTTGAGATTTTCGGGAAGCTCGCCGCCGACCCGTCCGACGCTTACGGCGCGGAGGCCTGCTATGTGACGGTACAGGACAAGTTCGACCGTGCGGACTACGACGCGGTGGAGAAGCTCGTCTACGCCTTCTCGGATTCCGGGACGAGGCAGAACTACTGGCTGGCGAGGGCGTTCGTCGTCCTCGGTGACAGTTTCGCCGAGCGCGGGGAGCTGGCGCAGGCGAAGGCGACCTTCGAGAGCGTCCGGGACGGCTACAGGCCTGTCTCAGAGACGGATGAGGTGCCGGACAGCGTGAGGATGAGGCTTGAGCGTCTTTCGCAGATGGAGAATGAATAGCCGGATACTTGAGAAATGTGCGCAGTTTGCGAAGGGGAGGATGTGTTGATAGGGCAAATGGAGCACCGCTTCCCCTGTATAGGGG
>CAVIXF010000250.1:0-3122 GCA_963646585.1 Candidatus Gastranaerophilales bacterium HUM_1
CAGTCCTGATGCAGGCGGGGACGTCGTCAGCGGAATATTCCATATTCTCCGGAGGCAGGTCAAGAGTCTCGTCCCAGATTTCCCACTCTCCCTCCTCCGCGAATCCGGAATCCTCCTCCGGCAGCATACATTCCCCAAGAATTTCGGCCGGCGTCAGCTCGCATCGGATTCCGTCGATGACGAATTTCGCCTCAAAAACATCCTGTTTCCCTTCCATAGACACAGATTTTGTCCGGCAAAATTAGTCATATTTATAAATATGGAGCCCAAAGACATATAAAATGAACAAGTTATTTTTGAAGATGCTAAATTTGCCCGGAAAACGCCGGGGCGGAGACGAAATGAAACGAGAGGAGATGAGGCTCGGAACGGGGAGAAACTGACGATATGGAGAATATGGATATGGAGGATATGAATATGGAAACCAAGAATATACGGAAAGACAAAGATACAAAATATGAGGATTCAGAATATGAAAATACGGAATATGAAGATTCGGAATATTCCGAGCTGACTGAACGACTGTTCAAGAGGTTCCCGTCCTATCAGGTCATCGGGGGGAAGGCCTACCACCCGGGGCTTGAGAATATGAGGGAGATCGACGCGAGGCTCGGGCATCCGCACCGCCGCTACAGGACGGTGCACGTCGCGGGGACGAACGGGAAAGGGTCGGTGAGCAATATGATTGCGGCTGCCCTGTCGGCTATGGGATTCCGCGTCGGGCTATACACTTCCCCGCACCTGCTGGACTTCAGGGAGCGGGCGCGGATTGTCGGCCAGGGACTTGTCACGCAAAGGGAGGTTCTGGACTTCTGCAAGAAGTGGTGGCCGGCATTCGACGAACTTGACCTGTCGTTCTTCGAGATCACGACCGCGCTGGCTTTCAACTGGTTCGCCGAGGAGAGGGTCGATTTCGCAGTCATAGAGACCGGGTTAGGAGGCAGGCTGGACAGCACCAACGTCATCTCTCCGGAACTGAGCGTGATCACCAACATCGGCCTGGACCACTGCAACATACTCGGGGACACGCTCGGGAAGATCGCGGCCGAGAAAGCCGGAATCATCAAGGACGGGACCGCCGCCGTCATCGGGGAGTCCGGCCCGGAGAGCGACATCGTGTTCAGGGCGAAGGCCGCGACGACCGGCTCGGACATCTTCTTCGCTGACAGGGACTTCGGCTTCCAGGAGAGTTTCCTCTCCGCCCTCTCCGACGGGCTCGACCTGCGCGGCTGCTACCAGAGGAAGAACCTCGCCACCGCGCTCGCCGCGCTGACCGTCCTGCACAGACTCGGCGTCACCCCGAAGTCGGCCTCCTCGCCCGCCGTGCTGGACGCGCTCAGGCACACTGCGGCCCTGACGGGGTTCCGCGGACGCTGGGAGAAAGTCTGCGACTCCCCTCTCACCATCGCCGACATAGGGCACAACCTGCACGGCCTCAAATACAATTTCGCTCAGCTGGAGCAGATGGTCGGGAAGGACGGATATGAGCTAATTATGGTGTACGGCAGCGTTTCGGACAAGGACTACCGGAGCGTGATAAGGGCGATTCCGCGATGCGCGAAGGTGATTTTCACCAATGCCGCCGGCTCAAGGGCCCTGCCTGCGGACGATGCGCGGGCGGCCTACGAGGGGGACGCGGAGGTGAGCCATACGGTCGCCGAAGCCGTGGCTATGGCGCGGAACTTGTCCGGACTGTGCCGGAAACCGCTGATTTACATCGGCGGAAGCTCTTATGTGGTGTCAGAGGCTTTGAGGGCTTTGAATGCTTTGAGGGACTTTTGACACGGCAGCGAGGGGCTCGCGGCAGGGCGCGGGCCTGAAGATTTTGTGGCAGGACACCCCCTGACGACACAGCCCTGACCGCCATCAAAACTCACCGTTATGAAACTCAAGAAAATCGCTATCGCCTTCTGCCTGCTCGCCGTCGGAATCGCGGCCGTCAGCAAAAGCGGAGACCCGGAAAGAAAGGACGACGCTGACAGAAGCGGAAATCAGAGGACTGAAATAGACAGGCTCTGGAAGGAATATGACCGGGCCGTCGGGAATGACCGCCCGCAGGAGGCGGCCGGAATCGCCCTGAAAATCAAGGAGAAATCCCGTACGAGCAAGCTCGGTTACGATTTCTGGCGCGCCTCGGAGGAATATGTCCGGATGAGCGTTCAGCGGAACTGGAAACTCCGGGACACGCTGACGGGGGCGATGAACGCCGACTTCATCTCCTACGGAGACCCGGTCATATTATATGTATCGGGGGCGGGCCTCAACAGGAGCGACGCGTCGGAATGCGCCGATTTTCTCGAAAAACAGGCGCGTAGGCTCAGGAACGGGCGCAGCTGCGATTTCTGGGAGAAGTCGCCGGTCGGCTACAAAGGCGAGGTTCTGCGCGGCCATATTCACGACGACTACGAATATCTCCTGCTCTCGATGGCGTTCGACCGGAAACTGACGCATTCGGTCGGATATGAAAAGATCGTCTCCCGGCTGAAATCGGAGTATACGGAGACATATCCAGTCGTCGCTCTCCAGGAACTCTTCTGTATTCCGTCCAATGGCATAAAGGCTTACGAAGAATATGCGAAGAAATACGATGGCACTGCGGCGGCGACTCTCGCGAAGGCGGACGGGCTGGAGCTGAGATTCCGGGCAGTCGGGGACGGAGGCGCGACGTCGGAGGAATATCGCCTTCTGCGGCGGAGCTGCGAGGCTCTGGTAGCCGAGAAAAAGGGGTTCACGGGCGATGAGGCGCTGATTCTCAAGGATGAGGACAAGGCGGAGAAGATGATCAAGGAACTGGACGCATCCTCACTGTCGGCGGAGATTGAAGGGCGGGAGATCCGCGTCGCCCTGCAAAACCTAAAGGACGTGAAGATTTCGGTCTATGCCGGAGAGGGTCTGAGCGCGGACAAGCTGACTCGCAAGGACACTCCGGTGTGGGAGACGACCCTTGAGAACAAGGACGGAAGCTACTACCGGGCGGACAAAGTCATCGCCGAGATGCCGGAGCTGCCTGACGGAGACTATCTTGCAGTCTTTGAATCTGGCAAGATACGCCACGAATGCGGGCTCACGCGCCATTCGACAGCCCTGTCAGCCCACAGGGCGGCCGAGGGATGGCTGCTCTA
>CAVIXF010000251.1:0-3105 GCA_963646585.1 Candidatus Gastranaerophilales bacterium HUM_1
TTTCGTGTCGTTCACCAGCACGCCGCCGGACTTGGTGGTCTTGTTGAAAGTGTAGCCGCCGATTGTGATGTCGAAGCCGTCGTTGTATTTTATGAAATAATTGAGCGCGTCAGCGTACTGGCTCGCGGCGACGGTGCTGACCGGCTGTATGCGGTTGCGTACGCCTACGCTTTCGACTGCGGAGCTGAATGACTTCGCCTTCTGGCTGCCGTCAGTCTTGGAGAGGGTAACAGTGAAACCCTTGCTGAACGTCGCGGGAAGGATTGTGAACCAGTATGTCCCCGGAGCGAGCGCGCCGCCGTCGGCGTTGCGCAGGGTGACGTAGGTTTCGGGTTCAGTCAGTGTGACCTTCGGCTCTTCCCCGTTCCAGACTAGGGTGAATGTTCCGCAGAGAGCCTCGGAGGCGTTGCCCATAAGGGTTATGGACTTCACATCCGTGATGTCGTCGTCGATTGTGAAACAGATGTGCGAGCAGAGGTTCTTGAACTCAATGCCCTTGCCGGAGATTTTTCCCGCCATAAGCGCGACTCCGTCAGAGACCGTCCCCTCTGCCGCAGTCTGTTCTGCGGATATGGTCGCGGTGATCGTCTTTTCATTCTGGTCGAATGACGCGTCCGCGCTGTACGGATAGAGAGCGTAGAACTCTGTCGCGTCCTCCGGAACTGTGCCGCTGAACACGGATTCTCCGGAGAGGGAGAACTGATTGTTGTGCTCCGTCGCAGTGGCGGAGTTGTCGAAGACGGAGATGAGGTCGCCCGCGCTCCAGCTCACCGCGCCAGTGCTTCCGTCAATGGAGGTCTTCGTTCCGGCCGTCCCGGATTCCGCCGCCGTTCCGCCGCCGTTTTCAGTTATTGCGGTGAAACTCATCTCCACATATTCCGCCGGCTTCGGAGCTGTCCCCTTTTCGCCGCCTACGTCTTCTTTTGTGCAGGCCACCGCCGCTGCGGCGGTGACGAGCATAGCGAATGCATATTTCTTCATAACTTTCATTGATTCTGATTTCTCCTGTCCGTCAGTCCATAGACAGCGGGTCGAGGATGGTGTATTTTTCATTTCCGGCGGTGTAGCCGTCGGCGCTGGACGCGAAACCGTTTTCCGTGTCCGCTGTCACCGAATCCAAATCCGGCGAAGTGTAGAATCTTCTGACATTCATAATATTATGTTTTTTATATTGTCATCACTTATCTCCAGCCCTCGTTCTGCACGCACTGCGGCATCATATCCTTGTCGCGCTGCGGGATAGGCATCAGTTCGTGGCGGCCCTTGACCGTGTACTCGGAGATTATGTAAAGCGACGGCATCTGCTCGTGCCATCCGGCGAGCTTCTCCGCCGTGCCCATAATCGTTTCGTAGTAGATTCCCCAGCGGATGAGATCCTGCTTGCGGTGCCCCTCGAACGCGAGCTCATAGGCCCTTTCGTCCCGCACAGCCTGCCGGAACTGCTCGTAGGTCATCCCCGTCGTGAGGTCGGCTGCGCCGCCCGCCGTGTTCACCGGAAGCCCGTAGGCGCGTCTGCGCACCATATTCACTGCCGAATACGCGTCGTTGGTCGGACCCTTGTGCCATTCGTTCAGAGCCTCGGCGTAGATGAGGAGAACGTCGGCGTAGCGGAGGATGTACCAGTTGACATTGGAGTAGTTCGCGTCCTTCAGCTGCTCCTTGGCATATTTCGCGAGATCCCATTTCGCGGGGGTTAGGGCGTTGTTGAACGGCTTTCTCCAGTCCGGCTTCGCGTCCGAGGCCATCGCTATCTCCATCGTCAGAGGCTGGCTTTCCGTTGCGCCTTCCGGCTTGTAGTTGCCGAGCGCGGTCTTGCCGTTGGCGGTGTATTTGTAGTCGGCGAAAGACAGTGCCCATCGCCTGTCGTTGAGGTGGTCCGGCCAGGAGGCTATGAAAGTCGGAAGAACCTTCCAGTTGGCTGCGATTCTGATGTAGTCGCCCGAGCCGTCCGTCGCTGTGACTCCGTTCCATTTGCCGATTCGTCCGGTCGGGTCGCTGCCCGTGACCGCCGGCGTGTAGAAGGACACTTCAAGAAGGCTCTCCTCCGGATCCCAGACGCTGTTGCAGGTGTTCTCCCAAAGGGTCTGGTAGTTGTCGAGCAGGTTGTGCTTGCCTGACTCCACCACGATCTTGGCGGTGTTGGCGGCGAGCTCCCATTTGCTTTCGTCCTTCAGAGGATATCCGGCCCAGGTCGCATAGACCTTGGCGAGCAGCCCGAGAGCAGTGCCCTTTGACACCCTGAACTCCCTGGCGCTCCTTGTGTCGTCATCGACCGCCCACGGAAGCACTTCGGCGGCATATTTCAGATCCTGCTCTATGAACTCGTAAACTTCCGCAGGGTCAGGCTGGGTGTACTCCGAAGGGTGCTTCTTCGAATCGGCCGTGGATTTGATGAGCACCGGATGACCGTACCAGCGGACAAGCTCGAAATAGTAGAGGGCGCGGAGGGTGCGGGCTTCGGCCATATATATGGCGGCGAGATTCGGATAGCCGCTGTCCCACTGCGGAGCCTTGCGGGAGAGGTTTTCGATGAAGTCGTTGGCGTTGTAGATTGCGTTGTAGAGGGCCTGCCAGCTGCCTTCGACATAGCTGTTCGAGGTGGAGAAGGTGTTGCTCGGAAGGTCTCTCCAGGCGTTCGGGGCGCTTCCCTCCACCTTCGCCTCGTCGGTGCCGAGGGTGAAATAGAGGGACAGGTTCATACTGTACATATTGTCCTCGACCATATCCCTGTACACTCCGAGCAGCACGTTCTGGGCCTCCTCCGGAGTGTTCATATATTTGTCTTTCTCTATCTCCGTGTAGTTCACCTCGTCGAGAGAGCAGGAGGCGGCGCAGAGAACGGCGGCGAGCGCCGCAAGCATATATCTGTGTTCCATATTCATAACCCAAGTTTCTCAAGTATTCTAACTTATTAATGTTCGTGACTTATCTCTCTTTTCAACCTTTTAAAGCCCACGCACTTTTTTAAATCTCAACCCCCTGCCTCATATTAACCCCTCCCGTCCCCTTAACAGGGGAAGTGGTGCTCCATTTGCCCTATCAACACATCCCCTCCCTCCGCAAACTGCGCACGGCGCTTTTGCGCCTTGTAGCTTTCACGGCCTT
>CAVIXF010000252.1:0-3060 GCA_963646585.1 Candidatus Gastranaerophilales bacterium HUM_1
TCCCGCAGATGTCCGAATATCTCAAGTCCATCGATACGTCCGTCAGATTGTTCAATGCGCTGAACACGCTCATCTTGCCGAACTTCGTCACACCGGTGAGGAAGGTGAAACGGATAAAATCACACTCATTTTTAATGGCGCTGTAAAAGCCCTGAAGTTCACGACGGAAACTGTCCGTCAGCTCCGGGTCGTCGATGTTGTCGACCACAGGCTTGTCGTACTCGTCTATGAGAATCACGACATTTTTCCCTGTCATTCTGTAAGCGGCCTCGATGACGGCGGAGAAGCGTACCGCCGGCTCGTCAAATCTCCCGTCGACAGCGTATTTATTTTCCCAAGCCGACAACTGGCGGTCGAGCTTGCCCTCAAGGTCTGCAACTGAGGTATAACGGCTGCCGGTCAAGTCCAGATGCAGCACAGGGTACTCCGTCCAGTTTTTCTCAAGCCTCTCGATCGCAAGCCCTCTGAAAAGATCCTTCCGTCCCTGAAAATATGCCTCCATCGTCGAGACAAGCAGACTCTTTCCGAACCGCCTCGGACGGCTCAGAAAGTAATATATCCCAGTCGACGCAAGCCTGTAAATCGCCTCCGTCTTGTCAACATAAACAAATCCGCCGTCACGGATTTGCGAAAAACTCTGTATTCCAATCGGGTACAACATAATCGCCAAAGTTTTGTACAACTCACAAAGTTAGAAAAGATTTTTCATTTGCCGGGAGTTTACCTTTCTGCATTTTCGACATTATGATGTGTAATGCTCCGATGAGCGTGGGCAATCCAAGTTCGTTTGAGACCTCCTGACGCGGGAAAACGGCGTATGAATACGAAAATGAGCAGTTCGCTGAAATTTAACAAATAACTGACAAACAATATGAGACACAGAAAACTTTTGATGCTGATTCTGGCGGCGGCCGCGGCGTTGGGGCTGCCGGCGGAGGGATTCGGGCAGAAATCCAAGGACGGTGCTGAGGATGACTACAACCTGAAGAAGGCCTGGGAAGTGCTGCAGGAGGATTCGAATGACACGGCCACCGCGCTGGAGCTGCTGGAAAAGCAGCTGAAGGCGACTCCGGACAATGTGGAGGCGCTCTTTCTGCGGGCGCGCATCTATCAGTGCACAGAAAAGTATGCGTCGGCCCTGACGGACTTGAACCGTGCGATAAAAATCAATGTGCCGAAGAAAACCGACATCGCGAACTCCACCCTGCACGCCTGGAAAGCGGATGTCTATTCGGATTCCGGAGATTTCAAAAAAGCGGAGGAGGAGCAGAAGCTTACGGTCGCCCTGGCAAGGAAGGACAACCGGGAGAGTCTGCCGGGATTTCTGAGAACCTATGCGTATTTTCTGTCTGTGAACGGCAAATACGACGAATCCGATGCAGTCTATAACGAGTGCATAGATGAGGACGAGGGCGACACTCCGTCGATGGTCGGACTCGCGAGGAATCAGATTGCACGGAAGAACTATGACGGCGCGCTTGAGATTCTCGAAAAATGCCGTGCGCTGTCTCCGGACTATGCGGAAGTCGAACACTATGAGGCTCTCGCCTACGACGGAAAAGGCGAGACCGACAAGGCTATCGACTGCGTAATCCGACTGATAGACAACAATCTCAAACTTGTCGACGACGATATGTACGACATATTGCGCAAGCATAAGACCTACGCGATTGCGAAGATGCGGATTATGGCAAAAGAAGGCGAGAATCCGGAGATATTCAAGGCCATACTCCCCGCTGTTCTCCAGGAAAACGGGGAATATGAGGAGGCGATCCGCCTGTATGGGAAGTGTTCAGCCGAGATTGGACTGGACTGCAGTGACAGGATTGCGGAGTGCTGTCTGGAACTCGGCCTTTACGAGCGGGCGCTTGAGCTTGCCGACAGAGTGCTCGAACGCGACCCGGAGAACACATCGGCCCTGAGCGCCAAGCTGTCAGCTCTCAAGTCTCTTGGAAGACTGGAGGAGGCGCTCATCGTCACAGAGAAAATCATCGGGACTTTTCCGGTTTCGGCGTGGGGCTACTATGCAAAAGGCTTGTGTCACGAACAGATGGGAGACAACGAGGCCGCGCTGAAAAGTTACGACACGGGAATCGATCTGGACAAAGACTACTGTTATATTTATCTGATGCGCGGGAAACTGCGTCTGGCAATGGGAGACAAGTCCGGTGCGGAGGATGATTTCCGCACGGTCGCGAAGGACACCACCGAAAACGACATCTCCTGCAGAATGTACGCGGCGCATTACCTCGGGCAAGACGAAGAAGCGGAGCGACTTATGAACAAATATGTCGGAGACGCTGCCGGGACGGCATCCGAAAACGGGGTGCTGTACGACTGCGTCTGCCTGCTCAGTCTGATGGGAAGACCGGACGAGGCTGTAGATGCTCTGAAGGCCGCGCTCAAGAAGGGATATTCCGATTTCCCTCACATCGAAACGGACTCTGACTTGGATTCCATCCGTGAATATGGAGACTTCCGGGCGCTCGTCTCCGAATACCGGCGGAAATTACAGGAAAGGCAGGAGCGGTTCCTCCGCCAGGAAGAGACCGGCAAATCAGAGGTCGGGAGCGGACGGGGCACGACGGAAGTCGCCATCAACCGCAAGGGCGGCGGCACGTTCGAAGTCCCGTGCAGCGTGAACGGGCTGGAGCTCAAGATGATTTTCGACACCGGCGCATCCGACATCACAATCTCCTCAGTAGAAGCCAACTTTATGCTGAAGAACGGGCAGCTTTCACGCGATGACATCAAGGGCAGGAAGTACTACCAGATTGCCAACGGCGACATTGCCGAGGGAACCACGGTGACCCTGCGCGAGGTGAAAATCGGCGACGCGGTCCTGCACAATGTCGATGCCTCCGTGGTCAACAGCCAGAAGGCCCCCATCCTCCTCGGCCAGAGCGTCCTTGAGCGCTTCGGCACCATCACGATTGACAACATAAACTCCAAGCTGCTGATCCGGCAGTAGGCGGGACATCTGCGAAGAAATTCGTATTTCATACGCCACTTTTCTGCGTTCGGCAGTCTCAAATAAATTTGGACTGCGCTCACTTATCG
>CAVIXF010000253.1:0-1926 GCA_963646585.1 Candidatus Gastranaerophilales bacterium HUM_1
GGCTTTTAGCCTGCTCGATTTTTAAATTATCGGTAAATTTTACCGAAGTATTGTTATTTCTTTATCTTATTTTTTAACGCTTTTTAACGCTTTTTAACGCTTGTCTTGCCGGTCAGGCCGAGCTTCTTCATCAGAGCCGACGGCTGCGGGTCGTGCCCGCGGAAGTTGCGGTAGAGCACCGCAGGGTCTTCGGAGTCGCCTTTTGAAAGGATGTTGTCACGGAAGCTGTGGCTCACCTCGGTGTTGAATATCCCCTTCTCCTCGAAGAGCGAGAATGCGTCGGCTTCGAGCACTTCAGCCCATTTGTAGGAATAGTAGCCCGCGGAATATCCGCCCGAGAAGATGTGTGAGAACGAAGTGGAAGTGCAGGTCTCCGGGAGAGTGACAGTCACTGCGTAAGGTTCGAGAGCCTTTTTCTCGAAGGCGAGGACATCAAGATTCTCCGGAACGGCCGTCAGCGAATGCCAGGCCATATCGAGCAGGCCGAACTGCAGCTGGCGCACCTGCGAGTAGCCGGCGAGATAGTTCTTCGCCGCCACAATCTTGGAAATCAGTTCGGAAGGGATGGCCTCGCCGGTCTGATAGTGTTTCGCGAAAGTGTTCAGATACTCGGGTTCATACGCCCAGTTCTCCATAATCTGGGAAGGCAGCTCGACGAAGTCCCTCGCGACCGAAGTCCCGGTGATCGAAGGATAGCGTCCCTCGGCGAGTATCCCGTGCAGGGCGTGTCCGAACTCGTGCAGGAAGGTGGTGAGCTCGTAGTGGGTGAGCAGCGACGGCGCGGTGGAGGTAGGCTTGCTGAAATTGGTCACGATGCTGATGAACGGGCGTTTCTCGACCCCGTCCTCTATGCTCTGCCCCCTGAACTCGGTCATCCAGGCCCCTCCCCTCTTGCTTGCGCGAGGGAAGAAATCGGCGTAGAACAGAGCCTTGTGCACCCCGTTCCCGTCAGTCACGTCATAGACCTTGACATCCTTGTTGTAGCCCGGGATGTCCGTGCGGAGCGTGAAATTCAGCCCGTACAGCCTGTGCGCGAGGCCGAACACTGCGTCGATGCAGTTCTCCAGCTTGAAATACGGCTTCAGAAGCTCCTCGTTCAGAGAGTATTCCGCCTCCTGGTAGCGCTCCGACCAGTAGGAGAAGTCCCAAGGCATAAGCACGCCGTCCTCGAAGCCGTTCTTCTTCGCGTAAGCGAGTATGTCGGCGACCTCGGCCTTGGCGAAAGGCAGGGAAGGTATCACCAGCTGCGCGAGGAAATCGTCCACGGTCTTGGTGTTCTTCGCCATCCGCTCCTCCAGCGCATAGTCAGCATAAGTCTTGTAGCCCAGTATGTTGGCGATTTTTATCCTCAGATCGACGATTTTCCTGACATTGTCCTGATTGCTGTTCTCCCCGGAAATTGCGCGGGTGTTGTAGGCCATATACATCTGACGGCGCAGCTCCCTGTTGCGGCTGAACTTCATAAACGGACTGTAGCTCGGATAATCCAGCGTGAACGCCCATCCCTCAAGGCCTTTCTCCTTCGCGGTCTCTGCCGCCGCCTCGACGACGTATGCAGGAAGCCCGTCAAGTTCCGTGGTGTCGGTGACGTTCAGAGTGTAGGCGTTGGTCGCCGCGAGCACGTTCTTCCCGAAAGACAGGGTCGCGAGCGAGAGCTGTTCGGAAAGGCGGCCGTACTCGGCCTTGTCCTCTTCATTGAGGTTCGCCCCGTTGCGCGTGAACGAGCGGTAGTGGTTTCCGAGCACCCTGAGCTGGTCCGGTTCGAGTCCGAGACTCTCCCTCTTCTCATAGACCGCTTTCACCCTCTCGAAGAGTTTCTTGTTGAGAGAGACATACATAGAGTATTCCGTCAGCATCGGAGACACCTTCTCGGCAATCTCCTGCATCTCGTCGTCCGTGTCGGCCTCCAGAAGATTGAAGAATATG
>CAVIXF010000253.1:1936-3009 GCA_963646585.1 Candidatus Gastranaerophilales bacterium HUM_1
GCAATCGCGTCTATCTCTGCCTTGGCCTCCTTTATCCCGGCCTCGAAAGCCGGAAGGTAGTGTTCGTTACGGATCTTGTCGAACTGCGGAGCGCCGTAGGGCAGTTTCGACTCCGTCAAAAGCGGGTTTTCCATCTTGCAAGAAGTGAGGGCGAGCAACGCCGCCGCGATAAGGACATATTTCGTTTTCATAAGACTATATTTCACTTTTCTAATTTCCATATTTCATCTCCTATACGGCCCGGAACGGCGGCTCGGACAAGCGGCCCGGGCAGTTCCGGTTCAACCCGGCAAAGTTACTCATTTTTCCCGTCTCATACTCATCTTCTTCACGGAAAAAACACGCGCCGCGTCAATGTTGTAGCGGATGTCGAAGCAGGCGCATTCATTATAGCGCAGTTTGCGGCGGCAGCTGGTCATATACTCCGGGACGAAACCGGCATAAGTCAGTTCGGACAGAAGCGCACTGTCCTCGCGCTTCTTCAGGAGGCGGGCGAGAATCGAGTAGTTCCGGGAAAGGGCGTTGATGATCCGCGCCCGTCCGAGCAGCGAGGCCCTGTGCTCCGTGTAATTGTGGCGGCTCCTGCAGGAGTTACTGCAATAGAGCTTGTCCACACGCCCGCCGTAAGGTATCTCGTCCCCGCATTCGAGACACCGTCTCACCGCAATGTCATCTGTCTTGTAAGGCATAGTGTTGTTTTTAGAACGCTGCAAATATGGCGGAGAACGACGGCAAATGCAACTGAACGGACGATTATGTGGGAGGGGGCGGCGCAGGTTTTATTTTATTTTGAGACTACGGGGGAATCCCGTCATTTATTTTGAGGCCGGAGGGGTATGCATAATTATTTTTTGACGTTTCCGAAAACAATCCGGGCCGCCTCCGGCCGTCCCGCCGGGCCCGGAAGGGGAGCCGTTCCTCAAAATAAATTTATCGGCCGTAAAAATAAATTTTCCGGAGCCTCAAAAAGACTGAAGAAAATATAAATTCAGAAATCATTCGACGTCGCCGGACACGAAATCATTGACTGCCGGCGATATTTTGCGGTACTTTGCCGTCGCCTCCGACCGAAG
>CAVIXF010000254.1:0-2972 GCA_963646585.1 Candidatus Gastranaerophilales bacterium HUM_1
TCATCCCCTACCTTCTGCGTGTTTTTTTCTGGAGATATTCAAAGCGGTCTGCTGCGTTGGATGTCTTGATGAAATCCCGCAACCGAAAGGTTGCTGCGGTATTCATCTTCGCCATCCGCCTTGCATCCCATCTTTTTCTTCATCCCCTACCTTCTGCGTGTTTTTTTCTGGAGATTATTCCTGAGAACCCAGATTCTTGATTTTTTCGGCGAGGGCGGCGAGTTCCGCCTTGGAGTCTTCGATGCGTCTGCGCATCTGGTCCACAAGCCCGCCGGAGTTCTTCCCCGTCGAGAAGAAACCTATGTTGTTCTCGTAGGTGGCGATGTCCTGCTGGAGTCTGGTGAACTTGTCAATCAGAATCTCCTTCTCGGAACGCTGAGGCCTTCCTCCGCGTGCGGCGCGTCTGTCGGCCGACGGCTCGACCCCGAACTTCGCCTTCAGCGCGTCCCTGTATGCGTCGTTGATCCTGTCCTTCTCCTTGAACGGCACGAAGCCCGTGTCCTGCCACTTCTTCTGGAAATCGGCGAGAGCCTTCGCGTCAGTGTCCGCGTCCGCATTCTGATACGCCTCTATATCCTTGATTATCGACTGTTTGACGCGAAGATTCCTGTGGTAGTCGTCCGGTTTCGCGTTGTTCTTGTCCCTCTCCTCGAAGAAGGCGTCGCAGGCGGCGCGGAAACGCTTCCAGATCAGCTCGGACTTCTTGTGAGGCACCGCCCCGATCTCCTTCCACTGCTTCTGGAGGGCGATGAACTGCTCCGTGGTCTTCTTCCAGTCGGTGCTGTCCTTGAGGGCCTCGGCCTGCTCGCAGAGGGCCGTCTTCTTTTCGAGATTGGCGTTCAGGCTGTCCTTGACCTCGGTGTAGAACGCCCGCTTGCGCGCATAGAACGCGTCGCAGGCCGCACGGAACCGGTCATATATGTTCTGGTTCTCCTTCTTCGAAGCGAATCCGATCTTCCTCCACTCCTGCTGAATCTCCTCTATCTCCTTGGAGAAGGCGGTCCACTCCCCCGCTCCGGAAGCCTCTCTCGCGGCGATCTCCTCCACCTTCTCGCAAAGCGCGGTCTTGGCGGCGAGATTCTCCTCCTGCTGCTTCTTGACGTCCTCGTAGAATCCCTGATATTTCCTGTTTATCACGGCTGTGGCGGCCTTGAAACGGTTCCAGATGTCATCCCGGAACTCCTTGGCCACCGGCCCGTACTCCTTCCACTGCTCGTGAAGCTTCTGAAGCTCCTTGAATGCCTCCACGACGTTCTCGTTATCGGCGAGCTTCTCGGCGGCTTCGCAGAACTTCTCCTTCACCTCAAGATTCTTCCTGAAATCGAGGTCGCGGAGTTCGCGGTTGATCTGCACCTTGTCGTAGAACTGCTCCACATAGAGCTGATAGGTCTCGTTGATGTTGCGGAACGCCGCCGCCGGAACCGGCCCGATCTCCCTCCAGCGGTTCTGAATCTCGCGGAAAGCCGGGAACGTTGCGTTCACATCCTCCTGCTTGTCAAGAAGTTCCTTCAGGTCTTCGATGACCTTCTTCTTGAGTTCGAGATTGTTCTCGCGCTCCTTCTCCTGAGCCGCGTTGTATTCCGCACGCTCCTTCTTATATTCGCCGTAAACGGACTTGAAGCCCTCCTCAATCGCCGCGAACGGGCTCTCGACCGCATCAGCGACCGCCTCCGCCGCGTCTGAAAGCTTCTGCACCGCATCGGCCTTCTCTTTTCCGAGCTTCTTGTAGAATGCCGTCTTGATCGTCTCGACATTCTTCGACAGCGTCATCTTAAGGTCACTCGTGACCGTCTTCTGAAGTTCTGAAACCAGATCCGCCAGCGACATATTCTGGTAGTCAGGAGTCTCCTCGCCGGCAGACTCCTCACTGACCGGAGTCTCCTCCGCAGTAGTCTCATTTACAGTCTCTTCCTTGACAGGCTCCTCTTCGACAGGGTTCACTTCAACAGCTGGGGTCTCCTTGACCGGCTCCTGAACTTCAGGTTCTACATCCGGGGCGGCTGCCTCGGGAATGATCTCTTCACTCATAAAATAGAGAATTAAGTTTATATCCGGGACACGGCACGTCGGCGCGTCCAACCTGCAAAGGTATGAATATTTGAACAAAATATTCTATTTTTGCGCCGGGATTCTGAGTTTAGACCCGAGAAATTCGGAATCATATCCGCAAAATCCGAGAATATATGCGAATCGACATCATAAGCGTGGTCCCCGAACTTCTGGAAAGCCCGCTGAGCCATTCAATCGTAGGACGCGCACGCGCGAAAGGGATAGTGGAGATATATGTCCATAACCCGAGAAAATACGGCATAGGCCCGCACAGGAGGGTCGACGACTACAACTACGGGCCCGACGCGGGGATGGTGATGATGGTGGAGCCTCTTTTCAAGATGATCGGGGAGCTGAAGGAGGAACGGGAATATGACGAGATAATATATATGTCCCCGGACGGAGAGATTCTCAATCAGGGAATCGCCAACGAACTGTCGCTGAAGGGGAACATAATCCTGCTCTGCGGCCACTACAAGGGCATAGACCAGAGAGTCCGTGACCATCTGATAACCAGGGAGATATCGGTCGGGGACTATGTCTTGAGCGGGGGCGAGATTCCTGCGGCGATACTCGCGGACGCGATTGTCCGTCTCATTCCGGGGGCCATCAGCGACGAGACCTCCGCGCTCAGCGACTGCTTCCAGGACAATCTGCTCTCCCCTCCCATCTACACCCGCCCCGCCGAGTTCAACGGATGGAAGGTGCCCGACATCCTCCTCTGCGGCGACCCGAAGAAGATCCAGGCCTGGCAGGACGAGCAGGCCATCGAACGCACGAAACGCCTCCGCCCCGGCCTCCTCGACCTGTAGCTTTCTTTTTTAGCGGTCATTCCGCTTCTTCGCTTACATTTTTGCCTCGGGATTTTGCCGGAAGGCTTCAAATCGCAATAAAATTCCCGAAATATTTGCATTGTTGAAAAT
>CAVIXF010000255.1:0-2965 GCA_963646585.1 Candidatus Gastranaerophilales bacterium HUM_1
TCAGCGAACTGAACAATCTCAAGAACATATCGATGCTTCCGGAGTACTCGGCTCTGTGCGGAATCTCACAGTCGGAGCTTGAGCGCGACTTCAAGGAGCCGATAAAGGATCTCGCCGAGACCGAGGGCGTGAGCGAGGAGCGGGCGCTGGAGCTTCTTAAAGAGAACTACGACGGCTACCATTTCTGCGCGGAGTCCGAGGACATCTATAATCCGTTCAGCCTGCTCAACGCATTCTCAGACAGGAAGTTCGGAGCATACTTGTTCGAGACGGCCACGCCGACCTACCTGATAGAGCGGCTGGAGCGCAGGCCCATCGACGAACGGGAGCTTGACAGGATGGAATATGTATCAGTCAATGAGTTCAATGTCTCTCCGGAGCTTACGGACAATCCGCTGCCGCTCCTCTATCAGACCGGATATCTGACGATAAAGTCCTACGACAGGGAGCTGGACGCCTACACCCTCGGCTATCCGAACAAGGAGGTCCGCTCCGGTTTTCTGGGTTCTCTGCTCGCCGGCTACAACGCCCAGGATCCGTCAGGCTCGTCTTTCGTCATACGTTTCAACGCTGCGCTCCGGAGCGGGAAGGTTGACGAGGCTCTCTCCCGTATGCAGTCGTTTCTCGCGGGGATGCCGAACGACCTGGAGAACAAGACCGAAAAACACTATCAGACAATCATATACCTGATCTTCTCCCTGCTCGGCTACTACATCCGCACTGAGGAGAAGTCTGCGGTGGGACGCGCCGACGCGGTGTGCTGGACGGCCGGCTCAATCTATGTCTTCGAATTCAAGGTAGACAGCACCGCCGAGACCGCGCTTCAGCAGATTGACGACAAAGGCTATATGATCCCCTACCGCTTCGAGGAGGGCAGACGGCTCGTCAAAGTCGGCGTGAACATCTCCACCGCCTCCCGCACCCTCGACGGCTGGGCCGTGGCCGAGGGGTGAGCCTGACGGGCAATCCACACCCGAATCATTCATTGACGGAATCGGCCGCCATCAGCATTGATGGCAGAATACGAAAAGGGCGGACTGAAACAATCTTCAGCCCGCCCTTTCATCAATGACCTGCAAAGTCGCGATCAGAAAAATCAGAACCCGGCCTTGAGAAGGTATTCCGCGCTCTTTCTGGCTGCCTGGAGCATCGCTGAGTCGATCTGTGCGCGGTTGTACGGCGTGCCGTCGGCGTTCTTGAGATAGTCCTTCGCGGCCTCGATCTCCACGAACCAGTCCTCCTTGCCGTTGGCGTGGAACTGCTTGAAGATGGCGTCGAAGTCGAGTTCTCCGCTCTCTCCGATGACGAACTCGTCCTTGATGTGGAGAAGCTCTATCCTGTCCGGATATTTCTTCAGATATTCAACAGGGTCTTTCCCGCCCTTCTGGCACCAGAAGACATCGAGCTCGAAGCAGACATATTCGGGATCGGTGTTCTCCACGAGATACTCCCACATCACCTTGTCGCTGTCCTTGAGCGTGTTGTACTCCTTGGCGTGGTTATGATAGCCGAGCTTCAGGCCGTATTCCGCAGCCACGCGGCCGACGCGGTTGAAGTAGTCGCACTCGCGCTGAACTGCCTCGACGGTGTAGTCCACCTTGTAGCTCGGGATTACGAAATATTTCCCGCCGCAGGCCTTCTGGATTGCGAAAAGCTCCCTCCAGCGGTTCATCACGGCCTCCTCGTTCTCCGGATCCTCCACGAGAGAGGAATGCGTGGAGACAATCTTCGCACCGAGACTGTCGCAGATGCCCTTGAACTCATCGGCCGGAAGTCCGAAGACAGTCGGGTCGCCTCCCCACTGGACGAGTTCGAAGCTGTTGTAGCCGTATGAGGAGAGAGCCTCAAGCGTCCCCCTCGCGTCAATCTTCATAGAATTGCGCACGGTGTAGAGCTGTATGCCGAGAGGCTTCTGCGCCGGCTTCGTGCAGCAGGAGGAGGCTAAAGCCATCGCCCCGGCCACCGCCGACAAAAACAATATTGACTTGATTCTGTCCATCTTGATATGTGTTTTTTGAAGATTTCTTTAAGAAAAGGGTGACTAAAAGGACTTTAGCCACCCTTCCTTTGATATGTCAGCCTTTCCGGCTGCTATTCCATCACCTTCACGCGGATGTTCTTGAACCATACATTGTCGCCGTGATCCTGGAAGCCGATGTAGCCCTCGTGATTCGGGCCGCCGCAGTTGTTGAGGAGCTCGAACGCGAGAGGCCATTTCTCCTGGCTGAACTTGCTGTTCTGGAGCATCTCGGTCCACTGCGGAGTCCAGAGGTGGTACTCGAGGACGTTCGCGCCGTTCTCGTAGTGAACCACCGTGCCCTTGTAAACCATAATCTTACCGGTCTGCCACTCGCCGAACTTGGTGAAGTTCTGAGGTTTCGCCGGAATCATATCGTAAAGGGATGCTGACTTGCGGTTGCCGTCCACGCCGAGAAGGGCGTCAGGATGGTTGTCGTTGTCAAGAATCTGATACTCGGGGCAGGAGATATAGATCGGCTGAATCTTCTCAACACCCTTGGAATCCTTTGCGGAAACTTCCTGCGCGAGATAGAACACGCCGGAGTTCGAGCCTTTCTCCACCTTCCAGTCGAATTCGAGGATGAAGTTCTTGAACTTGTGGGAGAAGATGATGTCTCCGCCTCCGCAGGTCTGGCCTTCGCCGGAGCCGGTGCCCTCGAAGTGGAGGCAGCCGTCCTTCGCCGTCCATCTTTCAGGAACGGCGTCCTTTCCGTATCCCCTCCAGCCGTCGAGAGACTTGCCGTCGAAGATTACATAATAGCCGTCAGCGTCCTTCTTGTACTTTGACAGGTCCACGCAAGGCTTTTCGATTACGGTATATTCCGGAGCGGCCGGAGTCTTCTCCTCCGCTTTCTTGGAGTTGTTGTTGCAGGCGCAGGATGCCACCATCACTGTGCCGGCTATGGCAGCTGATGCCATAATGATTGCTTTTTTCATTGTGTTATAA
>CAVIXF010000256.1:0-2959 GCA_963646585.1 Candidatus Gastranaerophilales bacterium HUM_1
GGTCAGATCACGGCCGGCTCGACCGTGGTCTATGACGGCGCGAATGCCGGCGAGGACTTCCTCGGCTGGCTCGACTCGATCGGCGCGTTCGGCTTCGACGGCTACGGCAACACCCGCGACGCCTCCGCCCACCGGCCGGGCTCGCTTCAGGATTGAGGCGGCCTCATCTCAAAAAGGCCAGAGCGAACGGGATACGGCAGGATAAAATCCGAACAATCAATAAATCAAACATATATGAACTTGGAATCAATTATCACCACGGATTGGAAACGGGAGGGACGGTACGAGTCCCCGGAACTGACGCCGCACAGGGTGTCGGTCGAAGGAGGTTTCGCGCAGTCACAGGAATACGGCGTCAGCATCGACAGCTATGTATATGATCAGGATCTGTAAGACGGAGGAACGGATATGAAAAGAATCAACCTTATTCTCGCCGCCATTGCGGCAGTCTTTTTAGCCTCCTGCGCCGAGAAAATCGAAGAACCGTCAGACGGCGGGGCGCGGAAGACGGACTACACGGCCCCGGTCGAAGGGGCGACATTCTCTCTCACGGCATCGGCCGAAAAGAACCCGGACGAGAAGAACCCGGACGCGTCCGGAGCACAGCCCAAGGCGCTTTTCAACGAGATGCAGCTCGTCTGGAATGAGGGGGACGCGCTGAACGTCTTCGCCAATTCGGAGTCGTCATACAGGTTCGACTTCGTCCCGGTCGAGGGAGCGGACTGGAAAAGCCAGGGAGACACCTTCTGCACCACGGAGTTCACCCCGGAGGATGGTGTAGAATACGAATATACCGCCCTCTTCCCGTTCACGGAGGGTCTGACTATGGACTCCGAGGGATGGATCTGCGAGACTTCCGGCGGGGTGACGTCGAAGAAGACCTACAGTCTTGAGACTGCGACCCAGAAGAGAAGCGGCGACAAGTCCCATCTTGAGAATATGCCGCTCTGGGGGACCGCCACTGCGACCGGATGGACAGTCCCGTCCGTCACGATGCACAACGCTGTCTCAGTGATAGAGGTCGAGACGACGAACAGCCTCACTTCCGCGCCGCTGGAGGTTACGGGAGTGAAATTGTCCTCCGACTGCATAGTCTTCGGCGGAGAATGGTTCTTCAACGCGAAGACCGGGGCGCTGGAGATCAAGGAGGGGACCGGCAAGAGCTCCGTGGATCTCAGCTGCGAAAATCTGAACGACGACGGGACGAAAGCCTCGATGTGCGAGACCGGCGGCGTTCTCCTGAACGAGATAGCCGTCGCCCCGCAGACCGTCACGGGCACTCTCACGGTTGAGCTCACGACCAACCAGGGCACGGTCACGGCGACCAGGAAGCTTGAGAATCTGACTTTCAACGCCGGAAGATTCAGAAAGCTGAAAATCACCTTCGACGAGTCTCTGCGGGACATTTTCATAACGCCGGACGCGAACGGCACGGGGGACGGGACCTCCTGGGAGAAGGCGTTCAACATCACCCAGTTCCTCGACTATGTGAAACAGGACACGGCGGACTCCGACAACAACGCGATCAGGCTTGACGGGCGCGGATTCCGTTTCGCCGGCGGCACATACACCATATCGGAGCGCAAAATCGAGTTCTCCGGCTACGACAAGCAGGTGAAGATCAATCTCTACGGCGGATACGACCCGTCAAGCACGGGGACTGACATCAGCAGGAGGGACGCTTCGGCTTATGAGACCGTCTTCGACGGAGCCGGGACGAACCGCTTCCTGCTGCTTGGCAACCAGGCGGAACTGACGTTCGACGGAATCGTGTTCGCGAACCTCCACAGCAATGCGGACAGTTACGGATGCATAACTCTCCTTGCGGGAAGCAGCGGCGACGCCGTGGCGAATTTCAACGGATGCGTCTTCAGGAGCTGCAAGAACTCCTATAAACAGATGCCTATAATCCTGCTCGGGAAAGGATTCGCCAAGCTCAACGGAGTGACTTTCGACGGATGCTGCTGCGAGAACGGAGTCAGGGGGCTTATCAGGCTCAAGAACATCGACAGCCGCGCCTATCTCAACTCCTGCCTCTTCGTCAACAACACATACGGCGGAGGCGGCTACGGCCTGCTCGCTCATATCAACATCGCCGGGGGCAACCTCTGTATGTACAACGTCACCTACGCCGGCAACGACTCGGGCTGCAGCGCCTCCGGAGTGGTGAACGGCTCGGGAGGAATGCTCATAGCGTCCAGCACGCTGGCCGCGTCCAACGGCAACCCGGTAGTCCGCTGCGAGTCCGACCCGGGCTCCGGCTCCGTCATCGTGAACAGTCTGCTCATCCAGGAGAAGGACAAGAATGCAATCGATGTGTCAAAAAGCGGGATGAAGCTCACTTCGCTCGGAGGAAATGTCATCGCCGGCGGGATAAAAACCACGGGGACATACACCGCTTCGGACTCCGACGACAGCTACTCCACCCTCTCTGACGCTTCGGCTCTCTCCCTTTCGTGGAACTCGGACACGAAGCTCTACCTCTGGAACGGGATGACGAAGTTTATGAAACTCAAGGAGGCCGCCGTCCGCGAGGCGATTGCAAGCTACTCGAACACAAAGACGGGACAGATCACGACCGGCTATGAAGTCAAGACCGTGGTCTATGACGGCTCGAAGGCCGGCGAGGACTTCCTCAAATGGCTCGACTCGATCGGCGCGTTCGGCAGCGACTGCTACGGCAACGTCCGCAGCTCCACCGCCCACTGGCCGGGGTCATATCAGGGCGAATAAGTCGACATCCGACAAACATTACGGGGCGGCTGAAAGTGATTTCGGCCGCCCCCTTTTCGCCTCTTAACCCCCGCAGACTGTCGTCTGCGACCCCTGCAAGGGGTGTCTCGCGCCTCCGGCGCGGTCCCTGCGGGACTTTCAGTCACCCGCCTTTCAGCCGGGCATCCCGCACCATATAAAAAAAATATCCTATTTTTGCCGACAGATTCATTTCAAAAAGGTCACA
>CAVIXF010000257.1:0-2956 GCA_963646585.1 Candidatus Gastranaerophilales bacterium HUM_1
CGGACGCCCGTTTCCGGCGGTTTCTTTCGCCGGCCGACACCCGTGCGGAAGCCTTTCTGTCCGCCACCTGACGAGTCTTTTCCTGTCTGCTAAGGAAGAGGCTTTTTCTGTCCGCTAACGGGCGAGAAATTTCTTCAGCTTCTGGTAGACGAGGTGCACCGGGAGGCCCATCACGGTGAAGTAGGAGCCGGAAATCCCGGTGATGGCGGCGTAGCCGATCCATTCCTGCACGCCGTAGGAGCCGGCCTTGTCGAATGGCTTGTAATTGTCGATGTACCACCCGATTTCTTCGTCGGAAAGGGGGGCGAAATGCACGAGGCAGCTGTCCGAGAAGGACTCCTCCCGCAGGGAGTCGCGGATTGTCACTCCGGTGATGACCTCGTGCGTGCGGCCGGACAGCAGGCGGAGCATCCTGACGGCGTCCTCCCGGCCGTGCGGCTTGCCCAGAACCTCGTCGCCGCAGAGTACCAGAGTGTCCGCCGTGATGAGGATCTCGTTCTCCGCGAGCGGGCGGTGGAAGCCGTGCGACTTTCCGACCGACATCAGCAGTGGAATCTCCCTGTGCGGCGTGTCCGGCGCGTAGGTCTCCTCGAAACTGTTCCCCGTATCGACTTCAAAGTCGAGTGCGAGCCCGGAAAGCAGTTCGCGCCTCCGTGGAGACGCGCTGCCCAATATTATATGTTTCTTATTATTCATTGCAACAAGTATTGCGGAAATTCAATTGAGGATTTGACGCTTTTAAGCATTGCTTGGGGCGGACTGTCTTAAAAGGATGCAGTGCAAGGCTTGCGAGACCTTTTTAACCGGAGCAACCTTGGGGTTGTGAGGATTAAAAAGTTGAGCATAACGAAGCAATGCGCCTTTTAAGGCAGTCCGTCAGTAGCTCTTTTCGTATGCGCCCACATCAAAATTCCAGGTATCCTGCGCCCGCATAACAATCTCGATGACCTCGCGCACGAACCGCGCCCCGGCCGGGAAAATCGAGACATAGTCCGCGCAGAGCCGCACCTCCTCCATCGCGTCGGCGGGACAGACCCCCAGCCCGCAGGCCGAAAGGACCGGCGCGTCAGGCAGGTCGTCCCCGCAGTAGAGCACCTCCTCCGGCTTCAGGCCGTTCTTCTCGCAGAACCTCCTGAAATCCGTCAGCTTGTCCTTGGAGGACAGATAGATGTCGGTCGAGCCGAAGCCGAACAGGCGGAAGCGCTTCTCCACCGTGTCGGAGTGCGCTCCGGTGATGATGCCGAGCTTGTAGCCGCCCATCGCGGCCATCCGCAGACCGAATCCGTCCTTCGCGCTGTAGGTGCGCAGAAAGTCCCCGTCTTCGGCCACGAGTATGCTCCCGTTCGTCATCACTCCGTCGATGTCGAAAGTGAACGCCTTGATTTTCAGGATCCTGTCGTAAAGCTCCCCGCTGATTTCAAGCTCCTTGAGCTGTGAATTGACAATCTTGACCATAGACCTCCGGGCTTATGATTTCGCTCCGTTGCCGAAACCGCCGCCGAGGCCGCCCATAGGGAACGTCGTCCCCTGATTTCCGCCGAATGAGATCGGTCCGAACTGCGCCTCGTATTTCTGGATGTTGTCCTGGAGAGCCAGCAGCAGCCTCTTGGCGTGCTCCGGGGTCATAATCATCCGGTTTCCGACCACGGCTTTCTGAAGACCCGGAAGCATCGTCGCGAAGTCGAGGATGAACTCGCTGTGCGAATGGGTTATGATCGCGAGGTTCGAGTAGTTCCCCTTGGCGATGTCGTGAGAGATCTCGATGTCAAGTTTGTTGTCCTTGTTTTCCATATCTGTTTCTGTTTAAGTTTCGTATGTATATGTCATTCTTTTTCGTATGAATATCATTTTTCGGGTGTTCCGACACCGGACGGAGGTTTTTGGGTTTCCGCGTCGCGAAGTTAGTTAAATTTTATGTATCTTTGCGCTCTTGTGCGTAAATATGGATACGAAACTATAGATATAGACATATAGATACGAGACTACAAGATTAAGATATAGAGGAATACATACGAAAATTGAGACAGATATGGAATTGCAGTCGAAATATGACCCGGCGCAGACCGAAGACAAATGGTACGCATACTGGTTGAAACACAAATTCTTCCATTCAGAACCGGACGGGAGGGAGCCGTATACCATTGTCATTCCGCCGCCTAACGTGACCGGAATCCTTCATATGGGGCACGTCCTCAACAACACGATCAACGACGTGCTCATCCGCAAGGCCCGTATGGACGGGAAGAACGCCTGCTGGATTCCCGGGACCGACCACGCCTCGATAGCGACCGAGAGCAAGGTCGTCGCGAAACTCAAGGCCGAGGGGATAAGCAAGGAAGACCTCACCCGCGACGAGTTTATGAGGCACGCCTGGGAGTGGAAGGAGAAGCACGGAGGCATCATCCTCAGCCAGCTCCGCAAGCTCGGCGCGTCTTGCGACTGGGACAGGACCAAGTTCACGATGGACCCGGACCTGAGCGAGGCGGTGATCAACACTTTCGTCTATTTCTACAACAAGGGACTCATATATAGAGGTGTCCGTATGGTCAACTGGGACCCGGTGGGGCTCACGGCCGTCAGCGACGAGGAGGTCGTGCACAAGGACACCGCCAGCAAGTTCTACTATATGAGATATTTCGTCTCCGACGGCAACGGGAATCCGACTGACAGGTATATAGTCATCGCGACGACCCGCCCGGAAACGATTATGGCGGACGCGGCGGTCTGCATAAACCCGGCGGATGAGAGATATGAGTGGCTTCGCGGAAAGAAGGTGATTATTCCTTTGATAAACAAGGAGATACCGATTATCGAGGATTCTTATGTGGAGATGGACTTCGGAACGGGCTGCCTCAAGGTGACTCCGGCCCACGACATCAACGACTACGCCATCGGGATGCGCCACAACCTCCCTGTGCTCGACATCATCGACGACCACGGACGGCTGAACGAGAAG
>CAVIXF010000258.1:0-2954 GCA_963646585.1 Candidatus Gastranaerophilales bacterium HUM_1
CTTATATTAACCCCTCCCGTCCCCTTTACAGGGGAAGTGGTGCTCCGTTTGCCCTGTCGCCACATCCTCCTTATATTAACCCCTCCCGTCCCCTATACAGGGGAAGTGGTGCTCCGTTTGCCCTATCGCCACATCCTCCCCCTTCGCAAACTGCGCACGGCGCTTTTGCGCCTTGTACGCTAAATTCCACTACTTCTCGTCGTCAAAGACCGCTTTGAGCACGTCCTGGATGTCCCTGACGTAGATGAAGTCCAGTCCTTCCACATATACTGGCTTGATGTCCTCCACGTCCTTGCGGTTGTCCTCCGAGATCACGATGGTGTGTATCCCGGAGCGCTTGGCCGCGAGAATCTTCTCCTTGATGCCGCCAACCGGAAGCACGCGCCCACGCAGCGTCATCTCGCCGGTCATCGCGTATCCGCTCCGGATCTGCCTCCCCCGGAACGCGGACACCATCGAAGTCACCATAGTGATTCCGGCGGAAGGCCCGTCTTTCGGCACGGCCCCCTCCGGCACGTGGATGTGAATGTCCTTCTCCGCGAACTGCTTGTAGGGCAGCCCGGTGAGGTCTGGATGAGCCTTCAGATACTGGTAGGCTATGGTCGCCGACTCCTTCATAATGTCTCCGAGGTTGCCGGTCATCGTCAGCACGCCCTTGCCCTTGCTTATCGAACTCTCGATGAACAGGATTTCTCCGCCCATCTCAGTCCAGGCGAGTCCCGTGACCACCCCAGGAGCCTCGTTGCCGCGCTGCTTGTCGTGGAACGCGGTCGGCAGCCCGAGATATTCCTTGAGATGCTCCGGCCTGATGGTCACCGGATGCTCCTCCCCGAGCGCGATCTTCTTCGCCGTCACGCGGGCTATCTTCGCAATCTGCTTTTCGAGGTTTCTCACGCCGGACTCCTGGGTGTACTCCTCGATCACCGTCGAGAGCGCCGGTCGGCTGATCTTGAGCTGGCTCTTCTTGAGGCCGTGCTCCTTGAGCTGCCTCGGGATGAGGTAGTGGTCGGCGATCTCCATCTTCTCCTCGGCGAGGTAGCCGCTCACCGGAATCATCTCCATACGGTCGCGCAGAGCCGGCTGTATGGTCGAGGTCGTGTTGGCCGTCGTGATGAACAGCACGTTGGAGAGGTCGTAGTCGATGTCCAGGTAGTTGTCGTGGAAGGTCGTGTTCTGCTCCGGGTCGAGCACTTCGAGCAGGGCCGAAGACGGGTCTCCGTGGAAATCGTTGCCGATTTTGTCGACTTCGTCCAGCACGATGACCGGATTTGACGTCCCGGCCCTCATAATCCCGTTCATAATCCGTCCCGGCAGGGCTCCGACATAAGTCTTCCTGTGTCCCCGTATTTCCGACTCATCGTGCATACCTCCGAGGGATATCCTTATGTATTTCCTCCCGAGAGCGGTCGCCACCGACTTTCCGAGGCTGGTCTTTCCCACGCCCGGAGGCCCGTAGAGGCAGAGAATCGGCGACTTCATATTCCCCTTGAGCTTCAGCACGGCGAGATATTCTATGATTCTGTCCTTCACGGAGTCGAGTCCGAAATGGTTCTTGTCGAGCACCTTCTTCGCGTGGGAGAGGTCGAGGTTGTCGGTGGAGTATTTTCCCCAGGGGAGGTCGACCATAAACTGGAGGTAGTTCAGCTGGCTGCTGTATTCCGGGGAGTTCGGGTTCTGCCTTTCGAGCTTGAGCATCTCCTTCTCGAATATGTCCCTGACGCTGTCGGGCCATTTCTTCTTCCCCGCCTTCTCCCTCAGCCGGTCGAAGTCCTCCATCTCGTCCATACCGAGCTCCTCCTGGATGGTGCGGAGCTGGCTGTTGAGGTAATATTCCCTCTGCTGCTGGTCAAGCTCCCCCTTGACCTTCTGGTTTATCTCGTTGCGCAGTTTGATGATTTCCGCCTGATTCACAAGGAGTTCGAGCAGCCTGTCGCCTCGGTCCTGAATCGATGACACGCCGAGCAGCCCGGCCTTCGCCCTCAAATCCTCGAAGTCCACGGTGGTTGCGACGAAATTCACGAGAAATTCGAAATTGTCGATTGACTTCAGCGCGCTGACGGCCTCCTTCGGCACGAAAGACGAGAACTTCGTGATGTATATCGCCTTCTCCTTGATGAGGTCTGCGGTGATTTTCAGCAGTTTGGCGTTTGAGGTCGGTTTCGTCTCCTCCGCATAGGCCACTTTCCCGATCATATACGGCTCGTAGCTGAGAATCTCCCCGAGTTCGAAGCGGCGGAACCCCTGGATTATGGCCGTCACCGTCCCGTCGGGCATTTCGAGCGTACGGATGACCCTTGCGGCCGTCCCGTACCTGAAGAGGTCGGAGGCTTTCGGCTCCTCCACCGCGATGTCAAGCTGCGGCACCGCGCCGATGAACAGATCCTTGTTCTCCGCCTCCTGAATAAGTTTCAGAGACTTCTCCCTACCTATATTTACAGGAAACACCGTGCCCGGAAACAGTACGGCGTTCCTCAGCGCGAGAATCGGCAGAGTGTCAGGCAGTTCGGCTTCCTCCACCTCTCTGCCCGGCCCGTTCGGCGACGCGACCGGAATCACGCTCACCTCCGCCCCCGCAGGCGCAATGAATTCGTTGAAAAAATCTTTCATAAATATGTCGTGTGACAGAATTGTGACAAAAAAAGACTGCTGACAAACTGTCAGTAATCGCCGGCTTCTCTCCGGAGCCGCATATCGGGTCAATCATTATGCCACGGCAAAATTGATATTTTTTTTTGAATATTGGAAAAATAACTCTACTTTTGCAAGGATTTAGCAGACAGGTCAGAAGGCTGAAATATCTATAACAATTTATATTTTTTAAACTATGACAAAGGCAGAAATCGTAAACGAGGTTGCACAGTCAACCGGCGTTCAGAAAGATCAGGTGCTTGCTGCAGTTGACGGCTTTATGGAGGTTGTGAAGAAGTCCCTCGTGAAGGGCAACCCTGTATATC
>CAVIXF010000259.1:0-2914 GCA_963646585.1 Candidatus Gastranaerophilales bacterium HUM_1
GTCGAAGACGTCGTCAAGAAGCAGAACCGGAGCGAAGCCGAAAGCCTTGCGCATCAGATCGAACTGCGAAAGTTTCAGAGCCAGGAGGAAGGACTTCTGCTGGCCCTGCGAACCGCAGCGACGGATCGGATAGCCGTCCATCTCGAAAATGAAATCGTCCCTCTGAACGCCCACGGTCGTATATTTCATAATCCTGTCCCTCTCCAGCGACTCCTTCAGCAGCTGTCCGAGCGGAGCCTTGTCGATGTCGGAGCGGTAGCGTATCGAGACCTCCTCGCCTCCCCCGCTCAGCCTCGCGTAGTAGCCGTTCACGGCCCGGGTCAGCGGAGCGCAGAGTTCGGCCCGCTTCCCGTGGATGAAATCGGCCTGCGAAGACATCTTGCAGTCGATGACTTCCAGAAGCACCTCGTCCGCGCCCCCGTCCCTGAGCATCCTGTTCCTCTGCGCGAGGAGGCGGTTGTACTGCTGCAGCGCCGAGAGATACTCCGGGGACAGCTGCGAAATCACGACATTGACGAACCTCCGCCTCTCCTCCCCCGAATCGCTGACGAGGGATGTGTCTGACGGGGATATGATGACGGTCGGGAGCTTGCCGATGTGGTCGGCGATTCTGCCGTAGGGCTTGTCGTCGCAGCGAAGCTTCTTCTCCTCCCCCTTCCTGACGACCACCGAGAAACGGCTCTTGAGACCGTTCGGCATAAGATAGACCCCGGCGACGGAGAACCCGTCCCTCCCGTGCCTGCAATTGAAGCCGTCGCTGATTCCGAGTGCGCTCTTTGTCATTGACAGATAATAGATTGCGTCGAGAAGATTCGTCTTTCCCTCGCCGTTGTTCCCCCAGATGCAGTTGATTTTCGGGGAGAACTCAAGCTCCTGAAACTCAATGTTCCTGAAATCGGATATGACTATTTTCTGAAGGACCGGCATATACTTGTTCTCTGAATACGGGCATATACTTGTCTCGCGGTGACAGTCGGGCATATACTTGTCCTGCGATGACAATGACGATGCTGCTTTTGATGTGAAAACGAAAGTGCAAAGATATGAACTTATGTGAAGTTTAGTTTGAGAATTTGACAATTTTTCATAATTTTGCGGGCTATTTCGGGCGAACCGCCACTCTCCGGAGGCGGCCGGAATCGGACAATAGCGGCCGGGACTGAATAATATTAAAAAAAACATAACAATGTCACAGGTAAACAAAAAATCGGAAAACGCGGAGGCTGTCGTCAGCGCAGTTTCCAAGACCGACGAATTCTTCAACAAGAACAGGAAGCTTCTCATCTGGATTCTCACGGCGGTCGTCGTGCTCGCGGCGGGCTCGTGGTGCTTCTACAAATTCTACTGGCAGGAGGCCGTAGAGGAGGCCAAGGGGCAGGTCGTGATTGCGGAAAAGGCGTTCAACGCGGAGAACTGGGACCTCGCGCTCAACGGCGACGGGGACAACCTCGGATTCACGCAGATTATCGACCAGTACGGCACGAAGGGCGGAAAAATCGTCTACTACTACGCCGGAATCTGCGCCCTCAAGCTCAAGAACTATGAGGAGGCGGTGAAATACATCGACTCCTACAAGGGCGGGGACGACTACCTCGCTCCGCGTGCAATCGCCTGCAAGGGAGACGCATATGTGGGTCTTCAGGAATACGGCAAGGCTCTCTCCTGCTTCGAGAAGGCCGCCGCGTACAAGGACAACGCATTCGCCGCAGGCTACCTGATGAAAGCCGCCGCCGTATGTGAGAAGACCGGAGACTTCGACAAGGCTCTCTCACTCTACAAGAAGGTTAAGGATCAGTACCCTTATTCGCTTGAGGGGCGCGAGATTGACAAGTATATTTCCAGAATTGAAAATAGATAAATAATATGTAAAAAGAGGGGCTTGAACACCCCTCTTTTTATACGAATCACAGACAGACACAATGGGAAGAGCATTTGAGTTCCGCAAGGAAAGAAAGTTCAAGAGGTGGGGGCATATGGCGAAGACCTTCACCAAGATCGGAAAGGAAATCACGATAGCGGTGAAACAGGGCGGTCCGGACGTGACCGGAAACCCGCGTCTCCGTGCGCTGATGCAGACCGCGAGGTCGGAGAATATGCCTAAGGAGAACATCGAGAGGGCTATCAAGAGAGCTTCCGAGAAGGATCAGGCCGACTACAAGGAGATTGTGCTCGAAGGACGCGCCGCACACGGCATCGCGGTTCTCGTGGAGGCCGCCACCGACAACAACAACAGGACCGTCGCCAACGTGCGCTCCTACTTCACCAAGTTCGGAGGCTCGCTCGGAACTTCCGGCAGCGTCGAGTACCTCTTCGACCACAAGTCGATGTTCCGCATCAAGGGAAGCGATTCCATTGACCTTGAGGAGCTTGAGCTTGACCTGATTGACCTCGGAGTGGACGAGGTCTTCGAGGAGGAGAACGAGGACGAGGAGAAGGAGATCGTGATCTACGGCGAATACACCGCATTCAACGCCATCCAGAAATACATCGAGGACCACGGCTACGAGCTCATCTCAGCCGAGTTCACCCGCATCCCTAACGGGGAGCTCGTGGATGTCACTCCGGAGGCACGCGTCGAAATCAACAAGCTCATCGAGAAGATTGAAGAAGATGATGATGTGCAGAGCGTTTATCATAATATGAAACCATCTGAAGATGCCGAATAGAGGCGGTCTGCTGCGTTACGCGGGGGCTTCTGAATCCTCACAACCATCAGGTTGCTGCGGTTCAGAAGCCCCCGCAAGCCTTGCATCCCATCCCCTATTCGACATCTTTCCGTCCAAGCGGTTTCCCGGACGTTTTCTGCCGTCTTCCTCCCAAGATGTCTTTCTTGGCAAATTTCTGCCACCTTCCTCCCGAGATGTCTTTCCCGGCTGTTTTCTACAATCTTTCCTCCCAAGCGGTTTCCCGGGCG
>CAVIXF010000260.1:0-2914 GCA_963646585.1 Candidatus Gastranaerophilales bacterium HUM_1
GAATGTTAAATGGTATGCTAAACGAGTCCTCAAAATTTTGAAGATGATTTAGTTTCAAGAAAAGAAGTGCCGTTGCAAGTGTTTTGAGAATCACAGTAATATAAACTCTTAATGAACTACTGTCAGCAATGAAGCGTATTCTATGTATGATTGATAATTTGGGGCAAGGTGGAGCTGAGCGTCAGATGGCAGGACTTTGCTGTATGCTGAAGGAGAAAGGCTACCCCGTAAAGCTCATCACATACCACGATGATCCATTCTATAAACACTTCCTTGATGAGAACGGGGTGGAAAATGAATTTATTGCCAGGGCTCACAATAAAGTAAGGCGAATCCCGACCCTTATCAGCTTCATCCGGGCTTACAGGCCGGATGCGGTTGTCGCTTATCTGTCCACTTCCTGCATCATCGCCTGTCTGGCCAAGATGCTGGGCGGCAGGTTCAGGTTGATTGTCTCGGAAAGAAACACCACACAGACATTGTCCTTTCGGGATAGAGTCAAATTCCATCTCTATCGCTATGCTGATGTGATTGTGCCGAATTCCCATAGCCAGACTCGTTTTATTATGGAGAAATATCCCGCATTGGCAGGAAAGATAAGGACGGTCACCAACTTTGTGGACACCGGGATGTTTTATCCGGCGGAAAAGCACGAAGCATCTCCGTCGTGCAGATTCGTGTGCGCTGCCCGAATCGCTTCGCAGAAAAATGCACTGAATTTTCTGGAGTCGGTAAAAATTCTGAAAGACAGGGGATGTCGTTTTCATATCGATTGGTTCGGTCTTAAAGACATTGATTATTACAAACGGTGCGAAGATAAGCGGCGCGATTTGGGGATAGAGGATTATATCACATTCAATGATGAGGTCAAAGACATCCTCTCGGAGTATCACAAAGCGGATGCATTCATTTTGCCGTCATTGTATGAGGGCTTCCCGAATGCGCTTTGCGAAGCTATGAGCTGCGGCCTGCCTGTGTTGTGCAGTGATGTCTGTGATAACCGGGAGATAGTAAGGGACAATGTGAACGGATTGCTCTTCAATCCCGGTTCGGCAGCCGGAATGGCCGATGCGATGGAAAAGTTTCTTCGTATGTCGGATGGGCGGAAGAGTGAAATGTCAATCCGGAGCAGGGAGCTGGCGTTGCGGAATTTCTCAAAAGAAGTGTTTCTTGACAAGTATATTGACCTGATTGAGTAAGTAACGATTTTTACGATGAAATTTCCTAACAAATATCTCAGGAATCTGAAGCCGTACAGGCTGGCTTCCCATAAAATTTGGGCGGTGCCTTCCTCGGAGAGGCCGGGGATACTTAAACTGGATTGGAATGAAGCCACGATTCTTCCGTCTCCGAAAGTAATGGGGCGTATAGAAAAAATCCTTAAGGAACCTTGTTTCTTCAACTTGTATCCTGCGACATACAATGAAGAATTATACTGTCTTCTTTCCAGTTATGTCGGGCTTCCGAAAGAAAACATACAATATTTCGCCGGTTCTGACGCACTTCACGAATACATCTGCAAGGTGTTCATCAGCGTCGGCGACCCCGTGATGATTCTCGCCCCCTCTTATGATAACTTCCGTCTCACCTGTCAGGCGAACGGGGCTGACGTGTTCTTTTCATACTACAATGATGACTTCACATTTGATGCGGATAAGTTTGAGGGTGACATAGACAGGGTAGAGCCGGCCGTGGTATATATCTGCAACCCCAACAACCCTACGGGATATGTCCACGCGACGGCGTATATAGAACATCTGTTGAACGAATTTCCTGACACCCTGTTTCTTGTCGATGAGGCATATTACGAATTTTCAGGCATCACCTGCAAGGATCTGGTGACTAAATACGGGAACATCCTTATTTCTCGCACTATGTCCAAGGCGTTTGCACTGGCGAACTTCCGGGTAGGCTATCTGATCGCGTCAAAAGAGAATGTCCAGTTTGTAAGCCGTATCCGCAATCCCAAGAACCTTTCGACATTCGCTCAGGAAGCGGCCTGCGGGGCTCTTTCTGATTTGAAGTATATGTGGGATTATGTCGGGGAAGTTCACAGGGCGATGAAATTGTTTGCCGGGAGGGTACGGAAACATTCGGCGCATTTTGACGTTATTCCGAGTTCCGGCAATTTTATGATGCTCCGATTCCCTGATTACGGCAGCAAGAAATCCCTGCTTGATTATCTCGCTGACAATGACATATTTGTGCGTGATACCATTCAAGCCGATTGTGTGAGGAACTGTTTCCGTATCACTGTCGGGACAAGTGAACAGATGCTGCGAGTCGCGGATATGATTGATAAATATTATTCAGTAGATGGAGAAGGTCGCGCTCTTTGATTTTTGTGAGACACTTGTGAAATTTCAAACGGCGGACAGGTATGCCCAGTATGTATGCGACAGAAATGACAGTCGGACGATAAGGCGCAGAAAGAAAGTATACCGCTGGTGTCAGAGACTCCGGCTGATACTCGCGGCATCCGTCCTGTTTCCACATTCTTCTGTTAATAAACGGCTGATATTGAGCAGATTGCGCGGATTTGACAGACCCTGTTTGGAACGCCTTGCAAAAGAGTATTATGCCTCTCAGATAAGACCGAATCTGATAGAAGAAACTGTCGAGGATCTCAGACTTTTGCAGCGGGACGGCTTCAGAATCATCCTGCTTAGCGGAGGATATGACATATATCTGAATTGCTTTGCTGAGGAATTCCGCATCTCTGACATTATTTGCACTTCAATCGGATTCAGTAATGACATCTGTACCGGGACTTTTGACGGTAGGGACTGTCTGTCCGGCAATAAAATCAAGATGCTTGAGGATTATTGCAGGCAGAATAAGATAGAGATAGACAGAGTTGATTCTTATGCCTATTCCGACGGCAAGTCCGATTTGCCGATGCTCAACTATGTGG
>CAVIXF010000261.1:0-2906 GCA_963646585.1 Candidatus Gastranaerophilales bacterium HUM_1
CGCTAATTTCAAGATAACATTATGCGTGGCTAGAAATGGACGGGAATTTCAGTATAAGTCAAAAAGGGGCTGACCAAGAACATTGGTCAGCCCCCTTTCATTCAGTGTATTAGTTCGCCCCTAACTATGCTTTAGGACCAGCTTTGACGAGGGATTTCCCGAGGTCATTGGTCGTGAACTTCTCGAAGTTCTTGTTGAAACGAGCCGCGAGATCCTTCGCCTTGGCATCCCACTGGGCTGCGTCAGCGTAGGTGTCGCGAGGGTCGAGAATCTTAGGGTCGACTCCCGGAAGCTCGGTCGGAACCTCGAAATCGAAGTACGGAATCTTCTTGGTCGGAGCCTTCTCGATTGAGCCGTCAAGGATGGCGTCGATGATTCCTCTGGTGTCGCGGATTGAGATTCGCTTGCCTGTGCCGTTCCATCCGGTGTTCACGAGATATGCCTTCGCGCCCACGGCCTTCATCCTCTTCACAAGCTCCTCGCCGTACTTGGTCGGGTGGAGTGAGAGGAACGCCGCGCCGAAGCAGGCTGAGAAAGTCGGGGTAGGTTCGGTGATTCCGCGCTCAGTGCCCGCGAGCTTGGCGGTGAATCCTGAAAGGAAGTAGTACTGGGTCTGCTCCGGAGTAAGGATTGAAACCGGAGGAAGAACTCCGAACGCGTCGGCTGAAAGGAAGATAACCTGCTTTGCGTGAGGACCCTTTGAAACCGGCTTAACGATGTTCTTGATGTGATAGATCGGGTAAGACACGCGGGTGTTCTCCGTCACGCTCTTGTCGGCGAAGTCAATCTTGCCGTCCTCGGCTACAGTGACGTTCTCAAGGAGAGCGTCCTTCTTGATCGCGTTGTAGATGTCAGGCTCGGACTCCTTGTCGAGGTTGATGACCTTGGCGTAGCATCCGCCCTCGTAGTTGAACACTCCCTCGTCGTCCCAGCCGTGCTCGTCGTCGCCGATGAGAAGCCTCTTCGGGTCGGTTGAAAGGGTGGTCTTGCCGGTTCCGGAGAGTCCGAAGAAGATTGCTGAGCTCTTGCCCTCCTTGTCGGTGTTGGCGGAGCAGTGCATTGATGCGATTCCCCGGAGCGGGTTGAGGTAGTTCATAATCGAGAACATACCCTTCTTCATCTCGCCGCCGTACCAGGTGTTGATGATGACCTGCTCCTTCGAGGTGAGGTTGAACACAACGGCGGTCTCGGAGTTGAGTCCGAGCTCCTTGTAGTTCTCCACCTTCGCCTTTGACGCGTTGAACACGACGAAGTCAGGCTCTCCGAATGACGCGAGCTCCTCTTCCGTCGGACGGATGAACATATTCTTCACGAAATGCGCCTGCCAGGCAACCTCGACGATGAAACGCACCTTGAGGCGGGTCGCAGGGTTCGCGCCGCAGAAAGCGTCCACAACATAGAGCTTCTTGTTTGAAAGCTCCTTGACCGCAAGCTCCTTGAGAGCTTTCCAGGTCTCCGGGGTGACAGGCTTGTTGTCGTTCTTGTACCCGTCGGTGGTCCACCATACGGTGTCCTTGCTGGTCTCGTCCAGCACGAAGAACTTGTCCTTAGGGGAACGTCCGGTGTAAACTCCGGTCATCACGTTCACCGCTCCGAGTTCAGTGAGTTTGCCTTTGTCGAAGCCGGTGAGCGCCGGGTCGAGCTCGTCCTTGTACAGGGTGTCATAATCCGGATTGTAGACGATTTCAGTCGCACCGGTGATTCCGTACTTGCTCAAATCAATTTTACCCATAATGTAAAATAATTTATAAATGATTTATACTTAACTATATCGTTTATAGCCATTTGTATCTGTTCTGAAGCCTCATTCCGCCCGAAAGAGACTTGTGCCGCAGCAGCCGGCCTCTCACGAACAACCTGCAAAAATAGCAAATCGCGGCGACATAATCAAACAAAAAACAAGCCGAATATTCCGACGTCCGTAAGGCGGCGGACGGAATCCTGACCCCTGCCCGGTTTATGAATATGGAACTTGACCCGATCACCCGATTATATGAATATGAAACTTGACCCTATTACTTGACCCTATTATAGGAAAAATGCATAAATTTGTCCGGATGTCGCGGATTCAGCCGGGAATATGCCGGTCCGGCAATCGCCGCTACCGATGGAATTATCGAAAAATATCATATGAAATCATCGGAAAATATCATATAAATATGATTGAGACACATAAGCTTAAGTCGAATGCTGACAATCTGGAACTCGCCGTCCTCAGCTGCGCCGGCGTCGATGAGCCTAAGGCCGTCTTTCAGATAGTGCACGGAATGTGCGAACACAAGGAAAGGTATGTCCCTTTTATGGAGTTTCTCGCCTCGAAGGGCTATGCCTCCGTCATACACGACCACCGGGGGCACGGGGAGAGCGTCAAATCCCACGATGACCTCGGCTACTTCTACGACGGCGGCTGGAAGGCTCTGGTGGACGACATACACATCGTCAACGAATGGGCGCACAGGCGTTGGAGCGGACGGCCACTGGTGCTTTTCGGGCACAGTATGGGTTCTATGGCAGTGCGCTCCTACGCGAAACGCTTTGACGACACCATCGACGCGCTGTTCGTCTGCGGATGTCCGAGCGCGAACCCCGGCGCATCGGCGGGGAAGATGCTCGCGACCGCGCTCGGGAAGCTGAAAGGGGAGCGACACCGCCCGGGAACCATCCAGAAAATCGCCTTCGGGGGCTACGCCGCGAAGTTCAAGGGGGAGACCTCGCCGAACCGCTGGGTCTGCTCCAATCCCGAGGTGGTCAGGGCGTACGACGCGGACCCGCTCTGCACCTACGTCTTCACAGCCAACGGCTTCCGCAACCTCTTCGCGCTGATGCAGGACTGCTACTCCGTCAAAGGCTGGAAGGTCTCCCGCCCGCAGATGCCAGTCCGCTTCATATCCGGGGCCGACGACCCC
>CAVIXF010000262.1:0-2879 GCA_963646585.1 Candidatus Gastranaerophilales bacterium HUM_1
GGGCCTGAACTTCGCCCTCCGCGACGGAGTGAACACCCTCGAATGGAAGATAAAGAATTGAAGATATGACACCGAGACTTCTTCTTTTCTGCTCGGACTACGGAATAGGTCTGACGCAGCTGCTGACGGAACAGGCTGTCGAACTCAGCCGGGAGAAAGACCTCGAACTCTTCTGCGTTTCAAGCGAGAAAGAGCAGGAGCCGGGTCTGCACCGGATGCTCGCCGCCGCTGTCGGGGGTGGGTATAGAGATTTGATAATCAACGGCCTTGACATCCACCGGGATTTCAGAAGGCTCTCCTCGGAGATAGGGAGAATCGTCGAAGAAAAGAGAATCACTCACATCCATACCCAGAACAACTGGCAGCTTGCGCTCGTGTCATACCTCAAATACTTCCATCCGAAGCATCGTAAGCTGAAGATAATTTACACGATCCACGGCTACAGGCACAACTCCAGGGCGGCCTCCGTCCTCGGAATAGCGATAATCGGGACGGCTCTGCTGCTTCTGGCCGACCGGGTCATCTGCCTTTCCTCCTATGTCTCGGAGAAATTCCGGTTTCTCCGCTACAAGACCGACATCGTGTTCTTTATGATGAACGGGCCGCAGTTCTCCAAGACCGAGAACCGCATCGACGGTGCGCCGCTCCGGATGGTGTTTCCGGCGCAGTTCAGGGAGGGGAAGCGGCAGGAGATGCTTGTCGATGCGCTTCGGCTCTATGTCGGGCGGACTGGCGACCGTTCCGTCAGGCTGTATCTTCCGGGAGACGGCCCTCTTCGCGGGCAGGTGATGCGGAAGGCGGAGGAGGACGGTGTAGGGGAGTATGTGGAGTTCCCCGGGAGACTGTTGAAGTCGGAGGTGCTCGACCTTTACGAGAGTTGCAATGTCGCGCTTGTGTCCACCAACGTGGAGACCTACGGACAGTGCATCGCCGAGCCTTTTATGCTCGGGAGATGCCTGCTGACGCAGAAGACGGGAGTCGCTCTTGACATCGTGCGCGACGGGGAGAACGGGATGTTCTTCACTGACGCGGAAAGCCTTGCGCGGATTCTGGAGAATCTGCACGGACACCCGGAGAAGGTCGTGGATATGGGGCGGCGGGCATTCGCAGACAGGAAGGTCTTCTCCCGTGACTCCGTGATGAAGTCCTACCTCGCCGCTCTGGCGAAAGCATAGCAGATTTATGGTCAAGAAGATTCACTATGTGTGGCTCGGAGGGAAGCCGCTTCCGGCCAATGTCAGGAGCTGTCTGAGAAGCTGGAGGAAGTTCTGCCCCGACTGGGAGATTGTCCGCTGGGACGAGAACAGTTTCCACGTGGATGAGTTCCGCTGGACCCGGGAGGCGCTCACCGCCGGAAAGTTCGCGTTCGCCGCCGATTTCATAAGACTGTACGCTCTGAATGCAGTGGGGGGGTATATCTTGACACGGATGTCGAGATCGTCCGTCCGATAGAGAGGACGCTCGACGCAGGTTTCGTCTGCGGCGTTTCATCAGACACCGTCTCTATTTCCTGATCCGGCGCAAGAGCGGAGCTCCGTTTTTCGGAAACGGAAAGAAATAAGAGGAATCATTTAAACTAAATTCTTAAATATATGATTATTACACATTTAATGGGGGGGGCTCGGTAACCAGATGTTCGAGTACGCCGCCGGCTTCGTCGCGGCGAAATATGCCGGGACTGAACTGAAATTGGACAATCTCTACTATCGTGACCGCAGCAGGCGGATGTTCCGCTTCGAATACCGCCCTTTCGCGCTGGAGCTGCTCAACATCTCGGGGACGGTCGCGACCCCCGAGGAAATCTCCCGGTTCACCTATCCGAGGAAGCACAACAAATACCTCTACCATCTTCTTCGCCGGTTCCATCGGGACAGGAACGTCCTCAGCGAGGCGGACATCCCCGACTTCAAGACGTTGAGCTCCGTCCCCGGCGACTGCTATCTGAAAGGATATTTCCAGAGATATGAATATATCGCGAACGACATCGACTCTCTCCGGAAGGAGTTCTCGTTCAGACAGCCTCTGTCCGACAGCTCTCTGGATATGGCGGATGAGATAAGAAACAGCCCGAACTCTATCTGCATATCCTTCCGCAGAGGAGATTATGTCGGCCATCCGGTTATGGACGTGGTGACGACGGATTATTACTACAGGGCGCTGGAACTCATCAATATGCCGTCGGCGCGGCTTTTCGTGTTCTCGGACGACATCCCCTGGTGCAGGGACAATTTCGCGCCGTCCTCCTCACTCTGCGGCGGCCTGACTTTCGTCGACCAGAAGTACACCGGCCCGATGGGAGGGGAATATCTCCAGCTGATGATGCTGTGCAGGCATTTCATAATACCGAACAGCACGTACCCCTACTGGGCGGCGCTGCTGTCGGAGACGGCCCCGGACAAGAAAGTGATCGCTCCCGCCCGCTGGTTCAACGGACAGGCCCCGGGCACCCGCAACAGCATACTTCCTCCGAACTGGACGACTCTGGAAGTCTGAGGATTTTGCATTTCGGAAACTTTGGCGTATCTTGCGGATTGGTTCTGTTGGGGGGCTGTGCCGGAGATGAGAATGCCATCTGTGGGTGGTTTGTGGGATAACAAACAAACCTTTTCGATAAGTGAGAGCAGAGCCAAGCTTGCTTGAGACTGCCGAACGGAGAAAAGTGGCGATTGAAAATCGAAACTTAAGTAACCTTTTGGATATGGAACGGAAATTATACCCATTGGGGATACAGACATTCGAGCGTGTCCGCGAAGAGGACAAGTTCTATGTGGACAAGACGGAGTATGTCTGGCGTCTGGCTCATACGGACGGGACATATTTCTTTCTGAGCCGTCCGCGCCGCTTCGGGAAGTCCCTGCTGCTCTCGACTTTCAAGAGTT
>CAVIXF010000263.1:0-2864 GCA_963646585.1 Candidatus Gastranaerophilales bacterium HUM_1
CCCCTGCACCCAGAGCCCGAAGCCGGCGAGCGTGGTCGTCAGAGTCGGGACCTTGAACGCGAGCGACTCCAGAGGGGTGTAGCCCCAGGGCTCGTAATAGGACGGGAACACCGCGAGATCCATCCCGTTGAGGAGGTCGTAATACGGCATATTGAATATCCCGTCGTTCCCGTTGAGATAGGAGGGGATGAAATACGCCTTCACCTTGGACTCCGCCGAATTGTCGAGGCCGAGGTCGGCGAGGCGGTGGGATATGGCGTCGTTCTCCGGAGACATCAGATAGTGCGAAATCTGCGTCACATAGTTCGAGACCGCCCCTCCGAGTTTCGCTGAAAGCTCCTTGTCCGCGCCGTGATGCCCCGAAGGTATCATTATGAAAGCCTGGATGCTGCGGCCGCCGTAGTCGGAGCGGTTGAGCCTGTCAAGAGCGTCGATGAAGACGTCTATGCCCTTGTTCTTCCACTCGTAGCGTCCTCCGATGCACACAAGCACCGCGTCCTCGGGCACTTCAGTCCCGGACATCGCCGAAGCGACCGTGACCAGCCGCCGCCGCGCCTCCTTGCGCTTGGACGGATAGTCGGCGTCGGAAGGCGTGAAACTCGGCTCGAAGCCGTTCGGGGTCACGACATCAACCTCGCGCCCGAGGAATCTTGCGCACTCCCGGGCGGTGATTTCGCTGACCGTGGTGAACACATCCGCGTTGCGCGCCGAAGTCTTTTCGAGCGAGTGGCGGGCTATCACATTGAACTCCCGCGCCTTCGCGTCGGCGTCGTAGCTGTCGAGCGCGTCGTAGAGCGGCAGGTTGTTGCCGGCGATGCAGCGCCCGATGACCGTCGCGTGCGTCGTGAAGACGGTCGCGATAGGAAGCCCCGTGCGCTTTATGTAGAGCAGGCCCGCCCCCGTCATCCACTCGTGGAACTGCGCCACTACCTTGTCGGACGGGAAGAGGTTGTGCCTGTAGAAGCTCTCTATCACCTTTCCGGCAGCGTAGCCGAAGAGGGCGGACTCCTTGTAGTCCCAGTTGCCGGTCAGCGAATCCACTCCGAACTCCTTCCAGTACTCTGTCAGAATCTCGTTCTGCGAAGTGATGAACTGCTTGAAGTCCACGAGTATGGCGATCGGATGCCCCGGAACGTTCCATTTGCCGACCCTCACGCGCAGCCCCTCGGCGGCGGCAGCCGCCTTCCAGGACTTGAACAGGAGCGGGTCTTCTGTGAAATCGGGGTTGCTCGCCGTGTGCATCCACACGTCCGGCCCGATGAGGATGTGATGCCGCCTGTATTCCGACTTCAGGTTCAGAGCCTTGGTCGCTATGACCGTATAGATTCCGCCTACCTTGTTGCAGACTTCCCAGCTGACTTCAAAGAGGTAGTCCGGCTTGATTATGTTCTGTTCCATCTATTGTTTCTGTTCCCTTGAGGACAATGCCTGGTCCACGCGGAGGGTAAAGTCGCTCAATACGTTCATATAGTTGATGAATGCCTCGTACGGAGTGTCGTATGGATTGAAATACTTGTGCACCGCCCCGTCCGAGAAATATTTCGTGCACATATAATAGAGGTGGTCGCTTTCCTGAAGATGTCCGAAATCCGACCAGAGCTCGACGTCGTTCAGCAGCGCGAGCTTCTCCGAAAGCGAGTAGAGCTTGCCGAAGGCCTCGTTCTGGAGCTCGTTTCCGAGCCAGGCGGAGGTGTCGCGCTCCTCGTCAGCCCAGGAGATCGCGTCCGGAACGTCGAGAACGGCCACGGCCTTGTGCTTCTTCGCCGCCCGCGAAGGCGTTACGAACTCGAACTCCCCGTCGGAGATGACTGCTGACGGGAGGCATTTCATAAAGTCGAATATCCCCGAAGCCGCGCTCTGATGCTCGCCGAAGGTCTCGTAGTCCATAAAGAGGTTCACGATCTCACCGTCTCCGGCCTTGAGCCAGGAGAGATATTTCTCGGCGGTGAGCGGCCAGTTGTCCCAGTTCCTGTCGGAGAATCGGAAGGCGATGTCGTCGCTCAGCCCCGAATTGCGAAGGAGCAGCTTCGCGGCCCGCTTCCCGGCGGACTTGTAGACGAAGTTCGGGCTCTGCCAGCCCAGCACGTGCTTCGCGCCCTCCGTGAGTATGGTCTTGAACCCCATATCCCCGACCATTCCGGCGATGTCGTCGGAATAGATCAGCTCCGTGTTGCGGAAAGTCACCGGAGTCTCCCCGAAGTAATGCTCGATGGCGGCCTTGTGCTTGAGCACCTGATGCTTGAACTCCTGCTCCGAGACGAGCGAAGCGAGAGAGTGGTAGTAGGTCTCCGAAAGGAACTCCACGCAGCCCGTCCGGGCGAGGGCGCGGAAGCTGTCGAGCACCTCCGGACAGTAGCGGTCGAACTGTTCGAGAACCGTCCCGGTTATCGAGAACGCGACCTTGAACGCCCCCTTGTGCGCCTTGATCTGATTGAGAAGAAGCTCGTTCATAGGAAGATAGCATTTCGTCGCCACCCTCCGAAGAATCGTACGATTAGTGAAATCGTCGTAGTAGTGCGAGTTCTTCCCGATGTCGAAGAACCTGTACCTCCTCAACCTGCCCGGCTGATGGACCTGAAAATACAGACAAATTGACTTTTTCATATATCTGAATCCTTTATTTTCCCATATATCTGAATCCGCATTATTTTCAATGCGTTTCCCGCTATTTCACCACTGACTCGTAGACATCCTTTATCTTGGCTGCGGCGGCCGTCCATTTGAGGGCGTTCACCTCGTCGTGGCCGCGTTTCGTGGCGAATTCGGAGAGAGCCGGGTAGCTGAGCAGCCCGTATATCGCATCGGACATCGCGTCCACGTCCCAGAAATCGACCTTGAGGGCGTATTTCAGAATCTCCGCGCAG
>CAVIXF010000264.1:0-2810 GCA_963646585.1 Candidatus Gastranaerophilales bacterium HUM_1
AGGCCTCATCAGAGGCCCGTCCGGGCCGGGTATTTCTGTCATTGCGCAAGCAATGTCAGAAATACGGAAAGGCGAAAAGGACGCCGGGGTTTGGGGGTACCCCCCAACAGTTTAAACAGGGAAGTGCAAGGCTTGCGACGCAGCCCAAACCGCAGCAACCTTTCGGTTGTGAGGATTTGGGCAAGGAGCATAACGCAGCAATTCGCCTTTTAAGCCATTCAGCTGAGCTGGAACTTGCGGGAGGACCTTATCATCTGCTTCAGCACAATCGCCATCTGCTCCGACTCCTGCAGCACATTGAGGTAGAGATACCCGACATTGATGTTCATATTCTTGTTCCGGATGTCCTCCATCAGCGATTTCCGCATATTCGAGAAATCCTTCTGCACGGCCTTCAGCTTCTCCTCGGTCTCCTTGAGACCGCCGTATTCCATCTCCTCGCATTTCCGGATGATCCCGTCCATATATCCCAGAAGCTTGTCCCTTTCCGGGGTGAACTCGGCCGTATATTTCTCCGGAAGAGGGGTGAAGTGATTGTCGACGTGCTCGTAGGCCGGCTCGCAGATTCGACGGATCGCGTAATAGAGCTGCTCCAGCTCGTTGAACGACGCGAAGAACCACGCCCCCTTGCGCATCGCCGTCTCCTGGTCGAGCCTGCGTATGCAGATGGTCTCCTTGCGGCGTATGTTCTTGAGCCTCCCCTTCTTGTCCATAAGCTCGTAGCGGGACTTGCGCAGAGCCTTCACATTCTCGGTCATAAGAGCGTCGGTGACATTGCGGTAGTGGCGGAGGATGTTCCCGAGAATCTGGCATTCATTCTCCGCGATGTAGCGGCAGACCAGCCTGTCCGTCTCCTCCTGGTCGTTCGAGCGGAGTATGCTGCGGAACATCTTGTCGCCGTTCTCCTCGTCGCTCTTCATCTTGTAGGTGATGTTGCTGTGAATCATCAGAATGAGCCCCGCGATCACGATTATCACGATTGCCGCCGTGCCGCCCCAGTGCATCAGAAGCGCGATGAGGAAGGCCGCGGCGAAGGCGATGGCGGCAGTGAGGAACCAGCCTCCTATGACCGAGAGCACCCCGGTGATTCGGTAGACCGCGCTCTCCCGCCCCCACGCCCTGTCGGCGAGCGAGGTCGCCATAGCCACCATAAACGTGACATAAGTAGTCGAGAGCGGCAGCTTCAGCGAAGTGCCGAGGGCTATCAGCAGGGATGCGGTCACGAGGTTGACGGACGCACGAACAAGGTCGTACTGCGCCCCGTCCTCGATTTCGATGAATGACTTGTCGAAACGGCGGTCGACCCAGGCGCGGAACTTCTCCGGAGTGACCGAGAGCACATAGTGCGCAGTCGCGTTGCTCATACGGACGATGCTGCGGGCGACCCTCGAAGTGCCGAACATCTCCTCGCCCTCCTCCTGCTTGGCGAGGTTCAGCTCCGTCTTGGTGACGTTGTGCGCCTTCTTGGATGTGGCGAGCGCGAGAACCATCACCGCCCCGGCCGCGACCAGGAACACGAGCGGCGTGTGCGCGGACTCGTTCAGCACCCCCATCGTATGCGCCGCAGGGTCGCCCGCCCCGCTTTCGAGCCAGTCCGTGTAGGACGCGTAGCCCGTGAGAGGCACTCCGATGAAGTTCACGAGGTCATTACCCGCGAAAGCCGTGGCGAGCGCGAAAGTGCCGACCATCACCACCACCTTGAACACATTGACCTTCAGCGCGTGCAGCCCCTGCATCAGCAGAGTGGAGACGACGAGGCAGCAGCCCAGAAGCCAGAGGGTGTTGGCCCCGATCCAGTCCTTGACCCCGTCTGTCATAAACGCCATAGACTTCAGCCCCTTGAAGAGCATAAAGTAGATGATCGCCGTCACCGAAAGCCCTCCGAAGACGCCGATCTTCCATTTGAGCGACCTGTTCCGGTAGTTGAAAGTGAATATCAGCCTGACAATCCACTGCACCGCCGCGCCCACTACGAATGCGATGGCGACGGAGATGAAAATCGCGAGTATGACCTGCAGGGCCTTGGAGGTGTTCATATAATCCGAGAATCCGAGCCCGTTGTCCGGCATCCCCGCCATTTTCAGCACGGTCAGCGCACAGGTGGCCCCGAGGAGCTCGAACACGAGCGAGACCGTCGTCGAGGTCGGCATTCCGAGCGAATTGAACGCGTCCAGAAGTATGATGTCCGTCACCATCACCGCGAGGCAGATCAGCATAATCTCGCTGAAGGCGAACTGTTCCGGACGGAAGATTCCGTGCCTCGCCACGTCCATCATACCGTTGCTCATAATGGCCCCGCAGAAGACCCCGACCGCCGCCACTGTTATGATTGTCCTGAACTTGGCCGCCTTCGAACCCACCGCCGAATTGAGGAAGTTCACCGCGTCGTTGCTGACTCCGACCCAGAGGTCTGAAACCGCCAGCAGAAAAAGGAAGATTACGAATCCCAGATAGATATATTCCATACTGTCGCTGATTTTTATTTCCCGTGTATATCGTTTCTCCTGTATACCTATATATGTATATCGCTTCTCCTGTATATAACTGTATATATGTGTATGTCGAGTATATATGTATATTGAGTGTCCGGACTCATATATATGTATGTCGAATGTCCGGAACTATTTTTTTCGACACTATATTTACGGCCGCAAAATTATCCCGCTTATGTTCGGGTATTATTGCGGATTTGTTAAGATTTTGTTAAGAAACCGTCCTGGAATAGGGGCAAGTGACTATATTTGCGACGGGGAATCCGAAAACTTTGAGAAATGTCGGGAAAAGACTGGAGATATATGGAAGACCGGGGA
>CAVIXF010000265.1:0-2807 GCA_963646585.1 Candidatus Gastranaerophilales bacterium HUM_1
CGGCGAGGATAAGGGACATCCTGCGGAACGACAATAAAACCTTGGAAGCTTGAACAGAATAAACTGCGTCAGATTTGTCAGTTCCGAGTATGGATTTCTTTTCCGGAGGTGCACGCGAGTATGGATTTCTTTTCCGGAGGTGCACGGCTGATGGGAAAAGAGATACGGGCCGGAAAAGATGATGCGGGTTATTTTTTGAAAGTTTCTTACCTTTGCGCGGCGAAAACGCCTGACGCGCCGTCGGACGGGACGCTGTCATTGAATCCGGTTCCGTCGGAGGGCGACGAAAACAGCCGCCGCAGGGACTTGGCCGGGTTTTCCGGGGCGGAAGAGATAGGACGATATGGGAAGATATTTTTAACGATTTTATTTATATGGCAACAACAGCAGATTTCAAGAACGGGCTCTACCTTATGTTCAACGGCAAGCCTTGTTCAATCGTATGGTTTCAGCACGTGAAACCGGGAAAGGGTCCGGCATTCGTGAAGGCGAAGCTCCGCAACCTCGAAAACGGACGCATCCTCGAGAACACCTTCACTGCGGGCGTGAAGATTGACACGATCAACGTGGAGCGCCGTCCGTATCAGTTCCTCTACAAGGACGAGGACGGGTTCAATTTTATGCACGAGGAGACTTACGAGCAGATTCACCTCGACACCGACCTCGTGGAGAACGCCGACCTTATGAAGGAGGGCCAGCACGTCGAGATGATGTTCCTCGCCGAGGACAACGACGAGCGCTGCCTCACCTGCGAGCTCCCGACTTATGTCGAGCTTGAAGTGACCTACACCGAGCCGGCCGTGAAGGGCGACACCGCCTCCACTTCCGCGCTCAAGGAGTGCACTCTGGAGACCGGGGCTCTGATTATGGTCCCGCTCTTCATCAATCAGGGGGAGAAGATTCGCGTGAATACTGAAGATCGTTCTTACGGCGGCCGCGTCGCCTGACGGGAATCGCGGAAGCGGCGCGTCTGCCGCGTTGGAAAAGGGATTTCAGTCCTCACAACCATCAGGTTGCTGCGGGGTGAAATCCCTTTCCCGCCTTGCATCCGCACCGTTTCCGCGATTCCCGCATCCCGGCGGGGTTCTGCGGTTGCCGTATTAGGGGCGGGACGGATGTCCGAGGAGGGCGAGGCAGGCGGCGCGGTCGCGGAGGAGCTGGTCGCGGAGGGCTGCGGTGGAGGCGAAGCGGATTTCCGGGCGGAGACGCCTGAGGAATGAGATTCGCAGGGGAAGTCCGTATATTTCCTCGTCAAAATCGAAGATGTTCGTCTCGACGGTTATGTTCGAGCCGGGGTTCACTGTCGGACGGGAGCCGATGTTGCACATCCCGTAATGGAGGTTACGGGGATGCACGCAGGCGGAGTTCGCGGGCAGGACAACAGAGGGGGATTCAGACGGGCCGGTGAGCCCGGAAGCCCCCGAAGTCTCCGAAGCGGCCGAAGCCTCCGAAACTTCCGAAGCGGCCGGCAGGAAGGACGTCCCGAGAACATCCTGCGGGACGGCGTCGCCGACGGACTCCGGGAACTCCACCCGGACGAGATACACACCGTTCTCCGGGATGAGCTTCAGAGGCTCGCAGAGCTGCATATTCGCCGTCGGGAAGCCGAGTGTCCGGCCTATGCGGTCGCCCTGCACCACCACTCCGTTCAGAAAATAACCGTAGCCGAGCATCGCGGCGGCGCTTTCCACGTCGCCCGCCGAGAGAGCCCCCCTGATCTTCGTCGAGCTTATGTCGCCGAGAGCCTCGCAGGGAATCAGCTCCAGGCCGAGCCGCGAGGCGATTCCGGCCACCGCGGCCGCGTCCGCCCCGTCGGAGCCGACCCTGTTGTCATAGCCGAAGACCATCGCCGTGCATCCGAAACGCCCGACGAGCCACTCCCGGATGTACCGCTCCGCCGTCAGCGAGGCGAACTCCCGGTTGAACCGGATGACCTCCACCCGGTCGACCCCGAGCGAGAGGAGCAGCTCGCGCTTCTCCTCGAAAGAGGTCAGCAGGCGCAGCAGAGGCGCGTCCTGCCGGAGGACGGCGCGGGGATGCGGGCTGAACGTGACGACTGCGGAGTCCGTCCCGCGCTCCCGGGCGGCCGCGACAAGCTGCCGGACGACCGAGCGGTGGCCGAGATGGACTCCGTCAAAGAAACCGGTGGCGACTACAGCCATCTGACGAGTTCAAAATCCTGTCTGTGAGGCAGAAGCGGATTCTTCGCGTAGATTCTGCCGGCGGCCTGATAGACCCCTGCTGTCTCCGGAAGGATGGTCACCTCGTACTTCGCGATTCCGTCGTTCACCTCCACCGGGACACAGTCGTAGGCGCTGACTATGTGCATCTTGTTCTTCGCGTCCTGTGTGGCGAAGACGATCTCCACGCCGACCTCGTCCGGCTCAAGCTCGCCGACATTGAGAACGATGTCGCACTTGTACTCGTGCCCGATGGAGATGTTCCCTGCGGCGCTGTCCGGCTTGTTGATCGAGACGACCTCGACCTGGCTCCACGCACGGCGCATCCTCTTCTTCCAGGACGCGATCTCCCGCGCAAGCTTGTAGTCGTCCGCGATGAGGGACTCGTAACGCGCCGACTGCGGGTCATAGTACTGGTTCACATAGTCGGTGAGCATCCTGTTCGTGGTGAAGTTGCAGGCCACCTGCGCCACTGTGTTCTTCACGAACTCGATCCAGGACGCGGAGCGGCCTGTCGCAGGGTCCTTGTGGTAGAAGGTCGGAGCTATCTCGTTCTCTATGATCGCGTAGATTGTCGCCGCGTCGAGCTCGTCCTGGTAGTTCTGGTCGTCGTAGGTGCGCTCCATA
>CAVIXF010000266.1:0-2769 GCA_963646585.1 Candidatus Gastranaerophilales bacterium HUM_1
TCCCACCGCAGACTTCTCCTCAGTGCGGATGTAGTAGCCGAGCAGGGAGAAGATGAGGTAGATGATTGTCTGATAGTGCTTTTCGGTCTTGTTCTCCAGGTCGTTCGGCATCGCTGCGAGGTAGGTCTGAAGGCGTTTCAGCGCGGCATCGATGTCGCCCTTGCGGAGAGCCATACTGAACTGGAGCACGAACGACGCGTTCATCGGGTCGGCGCTGCGGTAACGGGCGAGGAGGCATTTCAGGAATCCGTTCCTGACCTCCTTGTTCGGGTAGCCGAGGGTGTAGCTGTCATATTCCCGGTCATAGTCCTTTATTGTCAGGTATCCGGTCTGGTAGAGCATCGGTATGACGTCGTCGCACAGCTCCGGGGAGACGTCGAAAGTGTCGAGCGAAACGCCCTCCATCCTGTCAAGCTCCCGCTCGTCAATCGGCTTGCGCTCGAAACGCTCGACAAGATAGGTCGGAGTGCCGGAGCCGAACCAGTATGAACCGAACCTCCTGTCGGAGAATGCGTTGATGAGGCTGAACGGATTGTAGATGTCCTCCGACTCCGCACAGAAATGGTAGCCGTCGTAGTTCTCCTTCAGAAGTTCAAGCGCCCGCTCTTCGCTCACGCCCTCGGTCTCGGCGAGATCCTTTATCGGCCCTTTGAAGTCGCGCTCAAGCTCCGACTGGGAGATTCCGCAGAGAGCCGAGTACTCCGGAAGCATCGATATGTTCTTGAGATTGTTCAGTTCGCTGAATATGCTCAGCTGCGCGAACTTGTTGATTCCGGTGATGAACACGAAGCGGAGGTAGGGGTCGAGGCTCTTTATCGGGCTGTAGAAGTTCCTCATTATCTGCCTCATAGGAGCGAGCCTCTCCTTGTCGTTCATCACGTCCAGCAGCGGAGCGTCGTATTCGTCTATGATGATGACAGCCCTTTCTCCGGTCTGCTCGACAGCCGCCTTGACAAGGAATTCAAGCCGCGAATTGACATCCACATTATCCATCTGGGCATCCTTGCCGTAAATCTCCTCATATAGAGAGAGTTTATAGTCCAGACAACGAAGAAGCTGCTCCTCGTTCATATGCTTCGCCGTGGACATATCGAAATGGAAAACAGGATGTTTCACCCATTCCGTCTCCAACTCTCCGGCCTTCAGCCCCTCGAAAAGCTCTTTTCCCCCTGCAAAATAGCTATGGAATGTCGATGACAGCAGCGACTTCCCGAAGCGGCGAGGACGGCTCAGGAACACATATTTGAACTTGTTGGCAATCTGATGCACGAGACCGGTCTTGTCCACATAGACATAATTCCCGGAAACAATGTCCTCAAATGTCTGCACCCCGATAGGGAACTTTTTTACTGTAGAGTTCATATACTGGCGGTTTTCAGATGGCAAAGATAAACTATTGTCGCCAAAAAGGCGAATAATTTCACAATCCGCACATTTTTTGTTAATTTCGCGGCGCGAAATGTGACGCGGCGCGATTGCTTCTCCTTTCTTCCGGGGGTGAAGCGGCGGGCTGACGGATGTCGGGATATGACGAAATAAATATATAATTATTTAAATATCAAAATTTTATGGAAGACAACAAGAAACGTGTCTATCGCTTTGGCGGCAAAACCGCAGAAGGCAACGGGACAATGCGTAATCTTCTCGGCGGCAAGGGCGCGAACCTCGCCGAGATGTGCCTTTTGAACATTCCTGTTCCGGCAGGTTTCACCATCACGACTGAGTGCTGCGCGGAGTATTACGCTCTCGGCGGGGGCTATCCCGACGCGCTCAAGGCCGAAGTGGCAGACGCCCTGAAAGCCACCGAGGCGATTATGGGGATGAAGTTCGGCGACAAGACCAACCCGCTGCTCGTAAGCTGCCGTTCCGGCGCCCGCAGTTCGATGCCGGGGATGATGGACACCATCCTCAACATCGGTCTCTGCTCCGATACGATTCCGGGAATGATTGCGAGGACGAACAACCCGCGCTTCGTTTATGACGCATACCGCCGTCTCATAATGATGTATTCCGACGTCGTGATGGAGAAGGCCGAGGGCATCGAGCCGGAGGACGGAAAGGCCATCCGCCAGCAGCTCGACAGGATGATGGAGGATCTCAAGGAGGCTAAGGGCTACAAGTCCGACACCGAGATCACCGCTGACGAGCTCAAAGACCTCTGCGACAAGTTCAAGGTCCGCGTGAAAGAGGTTCTCGGGGTTGATTTCCCTGACACCGCCGAGGCTCAGCTCTGGGGCTCCATCGGAGGCGTGTTCAAGTCTTGGAACGGGAAACGCGCCATCGCGTACAGGAAGATTGAGGGCATTCCGGACGACTGGGGGACGGCTGTGAACGTGCAGTCTATGGTGTTCGGAAATATGGGCAACACCTCTGCGACGGGCGTGGCGTTCTCACGCAACCCGGCAAACGGTGACAACAAGTTCTACGGCGAGTGGCTCATCAACGCCCAGGGCGAGGACGTGGTCGCCGGAATCCGCACTCCGAACCCGCTCAACGAGGCCACCAAGACCCCTCACAACGCCAATCTCGAATCTCTCGAGAAGGCTATGCCGGAAGTGTACAAGGAGCTTGACGACATCCGTCTCCACCTTGAGCAGCACTTCAACGATATGCAGGACATCGAGTTCACCATCCAGGACGGCAAGCTCTGGATGCTCCAGTGCCGCATCGGAAAGAGAACCGGTCTCGCGGCCCTGAATATGGCGATGGATATGCTCGAAGAGGGTATGATTGACGAAAAGACCGCCGTGATGCGTGTCGCTCCGGCCC
>CAVIXF010000267.1:0-2763 GCA_963646585.1 Candidatus Gastranaerophilales bacterium HUM_1
CTCCGGGACTGATGAGGCCGCCGAGACTTACATCTTCCGGTTCGTCGCGGACAAGGATATGTTCTACTCCCCGTGGAACGGCAACGAAAATCAGCTTGAGCTGCTCTACAAGGCAATTGACGAAAACCGGGAGGCCATCGAGTCCGGGAATATGTATATATATGTCACAAGCCACTGCGTCGTCAGCCGTCCGGGAGAGCCGAACGCCGAAATCGCGAAAATCCGGCGCAACAGGGTGAAATCCGAACTCATACTCCGCTGCAAGGTGAAGGAGGAGAATTTCGTCACCGACAAGGGAAGCACAACCCCGTACGAGACCGCCGACAGAAGATTCCGCTATGTCGTGCTCGTGACGCTCCCCGCGAGCGCGGGGCAGGTCGCGAGGATTTCCGGAGAGGCTGCCGCAGAACGAGTGAGAGAATACGAGAGGAAGCTGGCCGAGGCGGAAAAGGCTGAATCAGAAAGGATTGCGGCCGAGAAAGCCGAGGCGGAGAGAATCGCCGCAGAAAAAGAACGCCTCACCGCCGAGAAAGCGGAGGCCGAAAGACTTGCTGCAGAAAATGCCGCAGTCGGGACGACCGACGCCGACAATGCCGCCCAGGCCAAGGCCGACGCGGAGAGAGCCGCCGAGGAGCAGGCCTCCGGAAGCAGAACTGGCATCAAATCCGGGCTGTCCCTGCGGGCGAATCTGCTGCGCTGGGCGACCCTCACTCCGGATCTAGGGATTGAATGGCGGCCGGGAGGCGGCAGCTGGGGGATGCTCGTGAACGGAAGCTATACGTCATTCACCTGGAACGGCAAGGACAGGCGCTACGCCCTCTGGGAGGTCGCTCCGGAAGTGCGCTGCCACCTCGGAGAACGGAAGCGCGGCTATGTGGGCGCGATGTTCAAGGCGGGTCAGTTCAACGTCAAGTTCAGCGAGACCGGAAAGCAGGGCCGGATTATCGGCGGCGGTCTGACAGGAGGCTATCTCCTGCCTCTGAACCGCTCCCTCGCGCTTGACTTCTCGCTCGGACTGGGCTATATACGCGCCGACTATGATAAATACACCGTCATCAACGACGTAAGAGTGCGGCGCGGAAACGAAACCCGCAACTGGTGGGGGCCGACCTCCGCAGGTGTGACATTGGTATGGACCATATTTTAGGACTGGACTATGAAAAGACACGACTGTAAACACACTGCTCATATTCTTCCGGTTCTTGTGACCGCAGCCGTCTGCGCCACGTCGCTGAACTCCTGCGTGATAGACGAACTTTTCCACACTCCGCACCCGTCGGAGGGGGCCGTGGTCGTCACGGCGGACTTTTCCGCCCGCAGCGCCTCCTGCCCCGTCCCGTCGGCATACATTCTCGCGGTCGGCGATGAGGAATGCACCGCTTTCCCGCAGATTCCGCACTGCCATCCGAAGCTTTTCGCCCCGGGGGAATACGCGCTGACGGCGTGGAACAGCTGCGAAGGGATGACCCGTGGCAATGAAATGGAGGTCGGCCGCTCGACGGAAACCGACCCTGAAACCGGCGAAACCGCAGAGAACAACAATACCGGAACAGACAAAACCGACGGAAGCGGCTCCGGAGCCGCGATGCTCATCCGCGTCAGCGGCGCGGCGAAAGGCGGGATTGAAGCGCGTCCGGGCTACCTCTTCACCGCAAGACAGCAGATTACCGTGCCGCAGGACGACACTCTCCGGGTGGAGATCCCGATGTCGCAGCGCTGCCGCGACCTGCATTTCTCCCTTACCCTCACCGAGGGCAATCCGGAGCTGGTCAAGAGCGTCACTGCAAGGCTCGACGGCATCGCCGGAGCATTCGACCTTGTCACCCAGAAGACTGCGGGCGAGCCTGCATCGACAGTTTTCGCGTTCACCCGCAGCGGCGACAAGATAACGGCCGATGTACGACTTCTCGGCGTTCTCGGCCCGGAACAGAAGCTGGAACTCTCCGTGACCTTCACCGACCGCCCGGAGACCGAGGTCCAGACAACTGAAATCGACCTTACCGAGGCGCTCGCGACATTCGGCGGGAATATGACCGAAGGATTCGAAATCACGGGAACTCTCGCCACCCCTGTCGGGGCTGACGCATCGGCGACAATCACCGGATGGAATGATGTGGAGGGAGACTCGGCCGACGCGATATAGAGGCTCTCACAGGACTGACACGGTCCGACATTACAGGCCGCCAGATTCTGACCCACGGGCATCATATTGACATATAAATATATACCGACGACATAATGACGAAAATAATAAACTCATCCATAATGAAAAATCTGATTCTTGCAGCCTCTCTTGCGGCGCTGGCTCTGACAGCCTGCAGCAAAAAGGAAGCGGACAGCCCGCAGACAATCACAGACCCGGTGGCTATGGCGAGCTTCACGGCCGACATCCGCACGGCGACACGGACGAACGCCGAAGGGACGGCATTCTCCGACGGCGACAAGGTCGGCATAGTGCCGATTAAAAACGGTGCGGTTGACACCCCGCAGTACAACACGCCCTACACCTTTAACGGAACGCAGTTCGAGGCCGACCCGCCCTACTGGTTCAGGGACAGGAGCATCGTGACCTTCAACGCCTACTTCCCTTTCACATCGGCCATCGCCGATGACGGAACGATTTCCATAGACACCAGTGCGAAGAACCAGACAACGGACAATCGCGGATGGAGAATCAACGACATCCTTTTCGCCACGGCAAGCACTGACGTAAGCTCCCCTACCGTGTCATATACCGGGAACAACGCCTTCACCCATCAGCTG
>CAVIXF010000268.1:0-2754 GCA_963646585.1 Candidatus Gastranaerophilales bacterium HUM_1
GTTCAAGGGGGAATCCACTCTGAACGTCTTCAACAACGATGCGGCGCTTAAGGACCTGGTCGACAAGTTCTCGGACGTGCGCAAGTTTGATGAACTTGTCGAGCTTTCATCCTCTATGGCGGAAAAGGCCAACAAGGCATATCTCAAGGAGTGCAGCTCTGACAAGAAAATAGCGGAGGAGACCAGAGTTCTGCAAGTTCAGATGCAGGCGGCCTCGGATTCCATCTCCCAAAAGGAGAAAGAGATTCGTGAAAAGAAAGAAACCATATCGGTCTTCTCCTCAAGACTTGAAGTTCTGGAGAAAAATCAGGAAGCCGTAGAGAAATATTCCGAAGTTCGCGACAGGCTGAAGAATCTCAACGAAAAAGCCGCCAGAATGAAGGGCCAGCTCGCGTCTGTCGACAAGAACACCGCCCTGCTTGACAAGCTGTGGATTCTATGCGCGTTTCCTCCTGTCCTGAATGAATTCAGGTCAAAGAGTGGCGCCTTCAGCAAAGAGAAGCGCAGACAGGATGATGACTTCCTGAGGCAGAAATCCATCCGTCAGGGGAAGCTTGAACTCGTGGAGGAAGTATGCGGTTCTCTGGCAGGAGGCGCGACAAAACTCCCCTGGTATCTTCCGGACCAGGCGACAATGGAGGAAATGATAAACGACCACGTATGCAAGGTCTGCGGCCGCCCGGCTCCGGAAGGCTCGGACGCATATGACTTTATGGTGGAAAAACTCAATGAGTACAAGAGGCACGTGGCCGACAAGCTGAAGCTTGAGAAGGACAGCGAGGAGCTTGAACGGCAGAAGCTGTTCACCGGTCAGTATGTCGAAGAGATTCATAACCTGAGCATTCGTCTCGGCGGGAGCAAAGAGGAGGCCGTGTCTGAACTGAAGACGGATATCTCAGACCGTCTGTCCCTTGAAGAACGACTCAAACAGGGTTTCTCGGAAATCTCGCGAAAGATACAGGAGACAGAGGACGAAAAAGCCCGTCTGCTGATCCAGGCCGGGAATGTGCCGGAAGAGGTGCTTGAAAAAAGTTTCTCGGAGGTTCGAGGGATGTTTGAACAGAAAGGACGCGCGGAAAAACGCCTCGTGGAACTGGAAGGAGAATTGCGCGAGCTCAAGGAAAGGGAATTCCAGTTGAGAAGCGCATTCGACGGGTTGAATCCACAGAGCGTCCAGGTGAAAGTGTACCGTGACGTTCACCGCGTGCTGGAGACGATAGCCAGGGCGTTCAGTGAGGCGAGGACAGAGAATCTGCGCAGATTCCTCGGGGCTTTGGAGGAGCGCGCCAATGAATATCTTGAGAAATTGAGCGCCTCGGACTTCCACGGCGAGGTGCATCTTCGTCAGACTGCGAAAGATTCCACGGAAATCCGTCTTTTCAGTTCAAACGGGACAGAGATAAAGAATCCTTCGGGGTCACAGGAGACTGTTATGTATATGTCCGTACTGTTTGCGATTTCCGATTTCACCGACGAGAAACGGGACGAGAATTATCCCCTCATCTTTGACGCCGCGACATCTTCTTTCGGAGATTCGAAGGAGGAGGAGTTCTACAATGTCATTGACAGACTGAACAAGCAGTGCATCATCATAACCAAGGACTTCATCACGAAGGGTCAGGTCAGACACAATGACATCGACAAACTCACTTGCGGAGTCTATCGCATAAGAAAGTCGGCGGGATTCGATGTCCGTGATATGTCGACGATAAAAACCGAAGTTGAAAAGATCAAGTAGCATAAGACTAAGAGAATCAGAGATTATGGAATCATTATACGAAGTCTGGAGTCACCGGAATCCGGAATGGGAGACTCGCTATCAGGAATCCATTATGGATGTGTTCACGGACTACGGCCGCGGCACCACGCAGTACCAGTCCGCAAGAGGAAAGACATTCGGAGCCGGTTATGAGATATTCATCATCGCCTTTTTCATAGGCCTCTATTCGGACCGGACAAAACCGCTCGTTGAAGACAAGGCGAAGCGCAAATCCTGCGGGCAGCCCATACAGTATTGGGGAAATCAGGAGAACAGGCTCGGACGCACCTCCTATGGAAAAATACGCGAATACATCTTCGCCGCGCTCGTCGCCCGGACAGACATCGACTTGATCGCCTTGGATAAAGGCGAGGTGACAGTCAGAAAGGTTGTAGATCAACTTGTAGAGAAAATGGAGCAATATGCCAATTTCGGATTTTCCTTTATGACGGAGAAAATGGAAGTCGACCCGAATTATTTTTTCAAGGAGACGGCGTTCCTTCACACTTTCCTGTCATTTCTGAATCAGGATGGCAATGACGACAATCAATTGGAGGAGTTATGAAACACGCAGCCTCATTATTCCTCGCGATTCTGGCCGGTCTGTCGGCCGTCGCCTGCGCCGTGACGCTCCGTCCCGTCACGATGGTACGGAATGATTCCGTATTGAACTACCAGTACATATACATCACTCCGACCGTCGCGGTGAACTCGACATCGGGATGCGTCCTCGGCGGGAACTACGGCGTTTATGGGGCGACTTCCACCACGACGGCGGACCCCGCGAGCCTGATTTCCGGGTATTTCATCAAAAAAGGATTCACGCGGCTTCCTGAGCTGTCCCCCGAGCTTCTCGACAAGACCCTTGTCGTCAACTACGGGGAGAGCGGCCGGCGCGGCGTATTTCTGGGCCAGGTGACGGAAATCACCATTCAGTTCCTCTCGGCCAGGAATATGCAGCCAGTGTTCGTGACCACCGGCGAGGGTTACGGCGA
>CAVIXF010000269.1:0-2750 GCA_963646585.1 Candidatus Gastranaerophilales bacterium HUM_1
CCTCACAACCTCAAGGTTGCTCCGGTGTCGGTGTCGTCGCAAGCCTTGCACTGCATCCTTTTATGCCGACCCGCTTCCCCGCGCATCACTCACAAGGCGCAGTGCTTCGTTACGCTCCTCCGCCGAATCCTCACAACCAAACGGGAAATCCTCCGCCGAATCAGGAAAAATGACTATATTCGCGACTTAATCCCGAAAAAATCACACAGCTATGATAAAGAAAACGGCGGCGGTGTCGGCAAAGCGCATCGCTGAACTGAAGACGCAATTTCCAAAACAGGACTTCGGAATCACTGAACGCCAGAGCCGGATGCTCGCGCTGATTGCGTGCAGCGACGGTCTCGAAATTTCCAAGGACGGAATCTCTCGGGTTATGCCGGGGACGGCGGCGGACAGGGAGGACGACCTGAAGACCTTGACCAGATACGGTTTTGTGACTGTCCCCCGTTTCACCTGGAGAAGCGCCTACGAGGTGTCAGACCACTGTTTCTTCCTCGTGGCGATGAACGCGCTGCTGTACTTTCCGGAAATCGTCGAGAAAGCCGTCCGGATGAGATTTGACGGGACTTCTTCGAGGCTGGAAATCGTCAAGGCCCTGTTGCGCGGGGAGGATCCGGGGGCGTATCTGAACGATTACTCGGTCTGGGGAAGGAGGGACCTGCCGTACTCTCTCTACCTTCTCATCGGCCTCCCCGTGTTCGCCCCGGTTTTCCGGAGGCTTTCTTCTGGCGAACTCTTCTTGACTGCGAATCTGGCGCTGAGAACCCATATCTACAGCAACACCATAAGCCCGGAAATACTGGACTCCATTCGCGATTTTGTGAGGAACTATCTGGACGACGACATCGGCAGACAGTGTTTTCTCGCGGAGATTGAGGGAGTCCGTTATATGTTGAACGGGCAGTATGAGAAAATCCCCGGCTCCGTCGCGGGCAGTGAATGGCCGACCGCAGTTGATGCAGTCTCGGCCCTCTACCGGGGGGACTATGCGGAGGCCACCGAACTTATGGAGAAGGCTCTGAAAATCCGCAACAGCGGTGCGAAGACGAAGAATATCTTCGACTCCTGTCTCCTCTCTTATTTTCTCATAATCTCCTATCTCCTTTCCGACGACGAAAAGAGCCGTAAGAAGATATCCCAGTATCTGAACAAAAAACCGAAGGACAGCTATTCTCGTGACTGTCAGCAGCCTGCGTTCCTTCTCGCCTCTTTTTCGGCGGGGATTTCCGACAAGGAGGCGGGACAGGAGATCACCTATGCCGGCTCGGCCAATGTGAACCTCGTCTCACGGGCGCTTGTCGCGGGGATAGCCCGGGGGCGGAATCTTCAGCTCAATTTTCATCCGCCGGTGTCGAAACTGGCCATCGTCCGGCTTGAGACCGGCGACTGCACCGGTGAGGAGCGGGCGCGTCTTGAGGCTCTCTACGGCGGCCCTTCGCTGCTTTCACGCCTCAAGGCGAAGACGCCCTGGGAGATGGCGCTTGAAAGACTCTCCGGAATCATCGGAAAGAGCGCGGCGACCTCCGCCGGAGCGGGAAGACCGCAGAAGGCCAGAAGGCTGTACTATGCCGTGATTCAGGACAGCAAAGTCGAAATCCGAGAGCAGACCCGCCTGAAGAGCGGAGACTGGGGAGTCGGCAAGCGCGTGTCGGTCAGCTCGTTCTGCTCCGGAGTATACGCTGACATCTGCGACCCGTTCGACGTCGGAGTCCAGAGTCGCATAGGATATGACAGATACGGGGACTGCTCCATCGGCGCCATATTCCCCGCTCTGGTCGGCTGCGATAGGGTCTACAGGGAGACTTACGCCCCGGAGGCGAGAATCGAGATAAGCGGGGAGCTCCCCTATATCGAGGTCAAGTTCAATAACGGGGCCTATGAGTTTTCGACGAACGTCCCCAGGGGCCGGTATCAGAGGGAATATAGCCTTGACAATATAATCCGCCGCGACAAGCTCCACTACACCGTCATCAGCCTGAACAAGATACAGGCGCAGGTGCTGCTCACGCTGAGAGAGTCCGGCATAAAATTCCCCGAAGAGGCGACGAAGGCTCTGACGGATTTCCTCAACAGGCTTTCTGGCGTCATCGAGGTGCACTCGCCTCTGCTGGAGAACGGCTCGTCACTGACTGAAAAGCAGGGGAGCGTGATGCTGTACCTCCGCGTAATCCCGAAGTCGGGGATGTTCAACGCCCTTCTCTACTCCCGTCCGCTCGAAAACGGAAAGATCACCTTCTTCCCGGGCAAGGGGGACGCGGTCTATTACGATTCGGACGATTCCGGCCGCTGCCAGGTCAGACGCGACCTCCGTGGGGAGCGTGCGGCTCTGGAGACGTTCCTCTCGAAGACTGGGCTCGGATCGTTCGACTCCGATGACGGGATGTACACCATCGCGCCGGAGGATATGCTGCCGGTGGTCGACGCCTGCCGGGAGCTGAAGGATATATGCGCCCTTGAATGGCCGGAGGGCCGCAGCCTCAATGTCCTCGGAAGTCTCACCCCGCAGAACATCAGGATAAGTCTGCGCTCCGGAGAGCAGTGGTTCGAAATGGAGGGCGACGTCCGTATGCCTGACGGGCAGAGCGTCACTCTGGAGCAGATAATGTCCGCTCTCGGCTCCGGGGGATATGAAAAAGGCTACCTGCGTCTCGGGGAGAGCGACTATGTCTCCCTCTCCGACTCGCTCGCGAAATATCTCAAGCGTCTCGAATCCATCACGCAGTCATCAAGGGGCGGGGAGCGCATATCCC
>CAVIXF010000270.1:0-2732 GCA_963646585.1 Candidatus Gastranaerophilales bacterium HUM_1
CTCACGCCGTTTTCCGTGATGTTCTCCACTCCGACCGGAAAATATTCCGGCGGCACGTGCATATAACTGAAGTCTCCTATGGGTGTCTTTACGAATCTGGAACGCTTTGTGGTGACGCTGGTCACCACGAAAACGAGTTCGGGTATCATCCCGTAATGGCGCAAGGCCCATTGCAATGAGACGTATGAGGGTCCGTAGATGTGGTTGGCGCACAGTCTGGCGTCCGTTTGTTTCCCGCAAAGGTTCTTGTCCACGACATACAGGTCTCTTCTGAGACGCAGCAGTTCCCCGTTATTCTCCATCGCAAGAATTTTTTTCTCCGGAGACGCCAGATGTGCAAGGCACGTCTTTATCTCAGAAGTCGTGACGGGAATGCCGGCGAATTGCACCAATGGATTTCTGTTCATTCTTGACATCTGTTACCGCGCAAATGTACGAATATTTGCATAGAAAAGGAAGAAAAACTTCCTTTTCTATGCAAACTTACTATTTCTAACCCATACGGGTCACAGTCTGGAGAGCAGGGCGGAGCGGTAGCTGTCGCCGACGGGGAGTGAGCGGCCGCCTTCCATCAGCACCATTCCGTTGCTCAGCTCGACGACCTTGCCGAGATTGATGACGTAGGAGCGGTGGATGCGGATGAAGAGGGCGGAGGGGAGCTTTTCGAGGAGCTTGGGGAAACTCATCAGGACGACTTTCGGCATAGGCTCGCTCCTGAGGTAGATTTTCAGGTACTCGCTCATACTCTCGACATAGACTATGTCCGCGACCTCCACCTTTATAATCTTGTAGTCCGCCTTGAAGAATACGAACTCGTTCTCCTGCGCCGGCTTGCCCGCCGCGTCGAGCAGCTCCGCCCGGGTCTTGACCTTCTCCGCAGAGGCGATGAACTCCCCGAGAGTGAAGGGTTTGAGCAGGTAATCGACCGCATCGACCTTGAACCCCTCCACGGCGTATTCGGAATAGGCGGTGGTGAACACGGCCAGCGGAGGATTGTGCAGACTGCGCACAAGCTCGATTCCGGAGATGTCGGGCATATTGATGTCGATGAACATAGCATCGACCGCATTGTCCTCCAGGAATCTGCGGGCTTCGAGGGCGTTCGTGAAAGATGCCGCGAGTTCAAGGAACGGCACCTGCGATATGTATTTAGTGAGCTGCCCGAGCGCCAGCGGCTCGTCATCAACTGCTATGACTTTTATCATATTCTATTGTCATTAAGGCTGCGCCGGGAAGACGAGCAGGACGTCATATTCATTCTCTTTTCTGTCGATGTGAAGCAGATATCTTTCTCCGTAAAGCAATGACAACCTTTTACTTATATTCTCAAGCCCGAGTCCTCCGGACGTCTCAAAACGGTGCCTTGCCGCGTTATGCTCCTCACCCGAATCCTCACGACAGACGGGGCGCTCCGGTTCGGATTTCGTCGCGAGCCTTGCACCGCACCATTTTGAGGCAGCCGGCTCCGACTCGCCTCCGGATTCGGGCACAAGGCTGTTCGCGCAGCGGAAAATCACCTTGCCTCCCTCGACCGAAACGGAAAGGCTTATGAAACTCTCCCCGCCGGCGCTCACCCCGTGCTTGAAGGCGTTCTCGACAATCGTTGACATCAGAAGCGGAGGCGCCTGCGCGGTCACCGGGCCTTCTGGAAAACTGCATTCGATTCTGACATTGTCCGTATAGCGCAGACGCATCAGATAGATGTAGTGCCGCAGGAAATCAATCTCCTTGGACAGGTCCGCCGTCGGTCCGCTGCTGTCGTAGAGCACGTGCCGCATCAGACGCGAAAGCTCCACTATGCTCTCCTTCGCCTTTTCCGGGGAGATGTCCACCAGAGCGTGGATGTTGTTGAGCGTGTTCATAAAGAAATGCGGATTGATCTGATACCTCAGACCCTCAAGACGGTATTGCAGATTCTCCTTTTCCAGACGCTCCAGACGGTGTTTCTCCCGAGTGTAGCTGACATAGTATTTCCATCCGAGATCGGCCGCGAGCATCATCGCCGCGAGGATTATCTTGAAAATCTCCGGGTCGGCCGGATGACCGCCCCCGCGTCCCGGAGGCTCTTTGAGCCCGTCTCTCCGCATCGGCGGTTCTTTTGGCCCTCCCCCCGTCACAGGAGGCTCTTCGCCCCCCTCTCCCGGGTCAATGGGGCCATATCCCCTTCCCGAAGCCCCGCTGTCCTGCTCCCCCGTTTCCGGCGATTCTGGATGCCGTCCGCCTTCTCTTCCCCCGAAAGACTCCTCCCCGTAAAGCTCCCGGGGTTCGGGCGGCTCCTGTCCGAAGCGTTCCGGCCGTCCCGGACTGTCGAAGCAGAGCATATATGCCGAGAAGAATCCGAGCAGGGCGGCCGTGCAGATGATGTACGGGACGGTCTTCTTCCCGTTCACGAGCATCGGGGCGAGCAGCAGGTCGTGGACGGCGCAGATGACAAGGAAAGGAAGCGTCGGAAGCAGCATCCTGCGGACGAACAGCGGCCAGAAGTCCGGCGACGGGACATATGCCCGGGACTCATAGAGGGCGATGAAAGCCTCGGTCAGGATTATCACCGTCCAGACCGCCGCCCCGAGCGCCATATCCCTGTGTTTCGCGACAAACGCCCACGTTTTTTTCATAACTCCCGACATATCAATATCCCCGTATATCCATATTCCCGAATCCCCGGATTTCACGGATTCCACTGACATCCGACACCATCCATCCGTTTGAACGATGCAAAATTAGCATATTGT
>CAVIXF010000271.1:0-2727 GCA_963646585.1 Candidatus Gastranaerophilales bacterium HUM_1
CCGCAGTACCGCCGGATGATGTCCGAGGAGGGCTGGGACGAGGGCCCGGACAGCGAGGAGCTCTTCGAGTTCGCGATGCACGAACGCCAGTACCGCGACTACCGCTCGGGGGCGGCGAAGGAGCGCTTCGAGGCGGAGCTGGAGGCGAAGAAGGCGGCCGCAGGGGCTCCGATTGTGGTGAAACGCCCGGTCGTTGAGATGCCCGAGTTCGACATAGACGCCCTTCTCGCCCGATTCCCGGGTGCGCAGCCGCTCCAGTCTCCGGTCAAGGGGCAGATACTCTGGCAGGTCGACGTCGACGACGCTTCGGCCGCTCCGGTCTCGGGGACGGAGGTCAGGGCGGGCGAGCCGGCCGGCTATGTTCAGGCATATTACGGGATCGAGGAGATTGTCCCGGCCTCGGACGGCAGAATCGTCGCGGTCACGGCCTCCCAGGGCGCAAAGGTCGAGAAGGGCGGAATCGTCGCCCTCTACCTCCCCTCGGAGAAGAAAGCATAGATAGGTATATACAAGGATATGAAAGATATTCATCGGATTATGAAGAAAATCATCGGAAAACTCGCGCCTGCGCTGATTGCAGGCTCCAGACTCGCGCCGGCTCTGATTGTCTGCGCCGCGCTGACCTCCTGTCTCAAAAGCGAATACAGGTACAACGGGTATGTGACTTTCGCTGACGTCATCGACGCGACGACTCTCCGTGGCGATGGTGACTGCACCTATAACATCACTGAGAACGCGGCCGACGACAAGTTCAAGGATATGAAGAGGATCGTCATCAACTGCGACCTTCTCACGATCGTGAGCGGCGCGGCGCAGGACATAAAGCTCAACGCCTACCAGGAGATTGCGGTGAAGCCCTGCCTCACTTCGGACAATGTCGACCCGGTCGCGCTCGGGGCTGACTCGCTCTATGTTCACAACGGCACCGGCTACTTCACTCTCAACGGCGACAACATCTATCTCACCGTCTATGTCGGCATACCGAAAGTGAAAGGGAGCACTGCGGAGCACGTGATAGAAGCGGTCTTCGACACTTCGAGCGACGCCGACGAACTCCGTTTCACGCTCTCACACAATGCGAACGGGGATGTCTATACGAAGGACACTCCGGCCGACGACCGGGAGTCCGACTACCGTTATGTCAGCTTCCCCGTGAAGAGTCTTGTCTCTGGCATCGCCCTCACCACGAACACGAGGCTGAAAGTCAAGACGGCGTTTCAGGTGAAGGAGGAGTCGAAGCCGGAAATCGACCCCGACGCCCCGGAGGGAGAATAGCGGTCCGGCGGGTGTTGTGGCCGCCGGTCAGGTCTGGGCTGTTTTGTCTGTTTGGTCTGTCTGATCTGTCCGTGTCAGGCTTGATTAAGCCGGGTCTTGCCGGATTTGCCTGCCGGAATGCCAGGCCGCCCGGCGGTTCAGCGGCGCGAGGTCGGATGGCCGACGATCTGGATGTCGATGTAGTCCACCTTGAAGCCCTTGAAGCGCTTGCGGGCGAGCTTCTCCAGAATCTCGTCGAGCAGCTTGTCGTCGGCTACGTCCCGGAAACTGTTGTTCTCGATGTCGTAGAAGTGGATGTGCGGGTGCGTGTTGATGTCGAAGAACATCTTGTTCCCGGCGCTCAGGCGGCGGGAGTATATCCCGAGCTTTGCGAAATCGGAAAGGATGTTGTAGACCGAGGCCACGGTGACTTTCGCCTCCCCGTTCGCGCTGATCTCCGCCGCCACCATATCTGCGGACGCGTGTCCGAGCTTCTGCATAGCCCTGTTCACCGCAAGCCGCTGCGGCGTGGCCTTCAGAGAATGCCTTTTCAGCGTCGAGGCGAAATCCTCGCGGTTGTTTCTGCTGCTGTTCATCCGTTGTGCGCACATTTTACGGCGGATGCGCCACGCGGCGTCCGCCCCGACAAATATCCTCCAAAGATATTGACAAATAGCCGTTTCTCAAAAAGAAATTTTTGCTACTTTTGTGGGATTTTCCGGGAAGCGTCCCCGGATGAAACCTCACAGGGCAGACGGTAACCAGCCGCCCCCCCTCGGTAGTGGGGTTCTAAAAGCGCCGTGCGCAGTTTGCGAAGGGAGGGGATGTGCCGATAGGGCAAATGGAGCACCACTTCCCCTGTAGAGGGGACGGGAGGGGTTAATATAAATATTAGATTAAATGGAACACATAAAATGCCTCATCATAGGCGGCGGCCCCGCAGGCTACACAGCCGCGATTTACGCTTCCCGCGCCAACCTCGCGCCCGTGCTCTACGAAGGGGCGCAGCCAGGAGGGCAGCTCACCACGACCACTGAAATCGAGAACTATCCCGGTTTCGCGAAAGGAATCGGCGGACAGGAGCTTATGTCCGAGATGCGCGCACAGGCGGAGCGTCTCGGCGCGGATCTGAGGCTCGGGACGGTTTCGGATGTGGATTTCTCCGGCCGCCCGCTGAAGCTGAAGATTGACGGGGAGACGGAAATCGAGGCGGAGACGGTGATCATCGCCACCGGCGCGACCGCGAAATATCTCGGTCTGCCCTCTGAAACGAAATACCGGGGGATGGGGGTGTCCGCCTGTGCCACCTGCGACGGGTTCTTCTACCGGAAGAAGGTCGTCGCCGTCGTCGGCGGGGGCGACACCGCCTGCGAGGAGGCGAGCTATCTCGCCGGGCTGTGCTCCAAGGTCTATATGATCGTCCGCCGCGACGTCCTCCGCGCTTCGGAGGCGATGAGGCTGAGGGTGGAGAGC
>CAVIXF010000272.1:0-2707 GCA_963646585.1 Candidatus Gastranaerophilales bacterium HUM_1
GAGTTGTCATTTAATCGAAGCATACGGAAATGGCTTTACTGAAAGATTCCAAATATCAGATTCCATACACTAATGCTTGCATAAGGGCATTCGGGCGCCGATTTTCGATGCCGGTTAAAGAAGCATTCCTCTACTTGGAAAAGTACAAAGGCATAGACTTCCTCACTGAATTTTATGAGATTGAACACCTTCAGTCCATTGAAGATGCTGTTGATGACCTCGTCTTATACTGCAGAAAGAACGGAGGGCATTTGTCATGATTCTTTACCACGGTACGTTTACAGATTTCCAGGAAATCAGACTTGACAAATGCTTGCCATATAAGGACTTCGGAAGAGGCTTTTACCTTACGGATATTTTCGAGCAGGCTAACGCTCTGGCTCATAAGAAGTCCATAATTTACGGCGGCTCCCCCATAATTCAGAAATATGAATTCAATCAAGAGGTTTTGACAACTGGTGAATTGAATGTCCTGAGATTCGAAAGACCTACGATAGAATGGGCGGAATTCATATACAAGAACCGGAATCGCAGAACTCATTTTTGCCACGAATACGACATCGTCATTGGCCCCATTGCCGACGACGGAGTGGCATATCTTCTCGATAGGTACGAAGAAGGCACGCTGACGCTGGACGAACTTGCGAAAGAATTGGAATATAAGCGACTTAACAGCCAGTACTATTTCGGGAACGCTAAAGCCTTAAAATTCATTATACGGATATGAGCGACGAGAACAGACGGGAGTTTCTTGTAAATTATGCTATTGACCAGATAGTCAAATACTTGATTGAAGACACCGAAATGTCAATAGATCAGGCTCTGAATCGGGTATATACCTCCCGTACATTTGCATTGTTGAATGACCCGGAAGCAGACCTCGCCTCGGAAAGTCCGGCTTATATCTATGAACTGCTTAAACGAGAACTCGGACAGTCCGACATCATGCGATAAGCAAGTTTCATCAGACCGGCACATTGGAAAGAATCCATAGGCGGACAGAAGAATTGAACTTAAAAAACTTCGACCGCAAAAAAATCACCGCCCAAGCTGCTTCATAGCATACAAGGGGCAGATTTTGACGTGACGGACGACCGGCTGCTCTCCTTCTTTGTCCACATAGTTGATTTCGCCGAAATTCTCAAGCGAACAGCGGATTGCCTCAGTAAGGTGTTTCTCGCGCATAAACAGCCACAGGCTTTTCATACCGCCCTGTGTGCCGGACTTGACCTCAATCGGAGTCACAGTCGCATTGATGATTTCGAGATAATCCACTTCCGCCACGCTGTTGCCTGACTTTTCCCAATAGTACAGCTTCTGCCGCTGGACCGCCGGTTTGTTCCTCATAATTTCAAGACCCGCGACCATCTCTGCAATCCGCCCCTTATTGACAAGTTCCTGCGGAGAGTCTGTCATAATCGACTCAATAATTTGTCGGGACAAGGCGCCTTCAAGATTGAGTACGGCCAGCAGAAGCCCTGGGTCGAGAAAAAGCACTTTCTGCCGGCTTTCGTCCGCCTCCGCGTCAAGGGGGATGCCGTTGCCGGAAGTTGAGACCACCGGAGAAACTATGCCGGCGAGAGTCAGTAGACGGAGCGCCTCTCTGATCTGGGAGCTTCTATAGTCCGAGGAAATCTGTTTGAATGTTAGTTTTTCGCCGATCTGATGGCAAACTCCCCGCATCGTGACACGCAGCAGGTCGGGATTCGCCCGCTTCTTGTATTTCCCGAAATCATCTTCATAGGTTAGGACTATGTCTTCCTGTATCTGACGGCACTTCAAGAAATCCTTCGTCTCCGTCCACGCCAAGACGGCTTCGGGCATCCCCCCGACCATCAGGTATATACGGAAAAGTTCAATAAGCTTCTTGTGGAAAGCGGTATCGAGAGGGTGCTCGCTGTCCGCTTTTTCGCGCATTGCGACAAGTCCTTCCTCGTGGACGGCCGCCAGAAACTCATCGAAAGTCAGGGGATACATAAATATGGAGTGAATCCGCCCGACTCCGAATGTTGGCAATTCCTGCAAGGTGAACTCCAAAAGCGAACCCGCCGCTATCACGTGGAGTTCGGGATATTCCTCCTTGAAAAAGCGAAGAGCCATTATCGCTTCCGGACACTCCTGAATCTCGTCGAAAAAGAGAAGAGTTCTCCCCGCGACGACAGGAGTTCCGATGTAATTCGCAATTTTCTGACAAATTAGCCGGACATCAATATCTCCGCGAAAAAAATCCCTGACAGCCCGCTGTCTTTCAAAATTGACTTCCGCAAAATAGGTGAAGGATTCACCCAGATGTTTCACTGCCGACGATTTGCCTACCTGCCTGGCGCCTCGTATCAGCAACGGCTTACGCATCGCCGAATTTTTCCACTCCAGAAGCTGTTCATCGACATTCCTTCTTATGTATTCTTTATCTGCCATCGTAATTATCTGTCAATGTGGCGCAAAGATATGAAAAGTGCTCAAATCCGACAAATAATCTGCGCTAAAATGCTCAAATCCGACAAATAATCTGCGCTAAAATGCTCAAATCCGACAAATAATTCGCGCTCAATTCCGACAATTCCGGAGTTGCTGACCTTCCCTGAGAATGGACTTTCCCTGAGCCGAAATGGCGCGAATCTCCTATCCTATACGTTACATCCTTCTTATCTAGTCAATCCTTAACAACCGCTTTTTCAAGCATTTTGTAGTTTATATTGAGCATATT
>CAVIXF010000273.1:0-2704 GCA_963646585.1 Candidatus Gastranaerophilales bacterium HUM_1
ATATGGTGGGACATATATAGAAATTAGTAAAATATTGGTAGTGTGGACATTAAGAAATTAAGGCGGGGCGGGGAGGGAAAACTGCCTCCGGTCTGGGTCTCGCTGATACCCTTCGTCTTCCTTGCCGCGACCCTCGCGGTCGTGATCAGAATCTTCGGCGGCGACGCTCTTGACGGGGCAAGTCAGGTCCGCTCCTGCTCGCCTCCGCAGTGGTCGTCGCCATATCGATGGCGTTCTACAAAAAGAAGTGGGAGGACTTCGAGAACGGGATAATGGACAACATCCGCTCCGTCAGCTCGGCGATTCTCATTCTCTTTCTCATCGGAGCGGTCGCCGGGACCTGGATGGTCAGCGGAGTCGTGCCGATGATGATATATTACGGGATGAAGATCATAACCCCGAAGATATTCCTCTTCGCCACCTGCGCGATATGCGCCCTCATATCCGTGATGACCGGGAGCTCCTGGACGACAATAGCCACGGTCGGGGTCGCCCTAATCGGAATAGGCACGGCGCAGGGATATTCCCCGGGCTGGACGGCGGGCGCGATAATTTCGGGGGCGTATTTCGGAGACAAGATATCCCCGCTCTCGGACACCACGACCCTCGCGTCTTCGGCCGCCGGCACTCCGCTCTTCACGCACATCCGCTATATGCTTCTGACCACCATCCCCTCTTTCGCGCTCACTCTCATAATCTTTCTCGTCGCGAGCCTGACCCACGGCGTTCCGTCGCAGACCACAATCACCGAATTTGCCGGAGACCTCAAGTCCTGCTTCAACATAAATCTGTGGCTTCTGCTTGTGCCGATAATCACCGGAGTGCTGATAGCCAGGAAGATGCCCGCGCTGCTCACGCTTTTCGTCGCCGTTCTTCTGGCGGCTGCGGCGGCTCTCACATTCCAGCCGCACATCATCTGGCACATAGCCTCGGGAGCGCCTCTGAACGAATATGTTCATCTCGGCTTCACGGACGGATTCAAGGGGCTGATGCTCTCGGCGTACGGCTCCACCGGCATATCTGTCGGCAACCCGGAGCTTGACAAGCTTCTCTCCACGAACGGCATCACCGGGATGCTCCCGACGGTCTTCCTCGTCATCTCGGCGGCGGCCTTCGGAGGCGTGCTCGTCGGCAGCGGAATGCTCCAGAGTCTCACTCGGGCGCTTCAGAAGGGGCTCAGGCGCACGTTCAGCATAGTCGCATCCACCGTGGGGACGGGAATCTTCGCCAATATGATCACGGGCGACCAGTATCTCTCCATCATTCTCACCGGCAGCCTCTACAAGGACCTCTACCGCGAGCAGGGTCTCGAACCGCGTCTCCTGAGCCGTTCGGTCGAGGACTCCGCGACCGTCTGCTCCGTGCTCATCCCGTGGAACTCCTGCGGAATGACGCAGGCGACGGTGCTGAAAGTCGCCACGCTCGACTACTTTCCGTACTGCTTCTTCAACATCCTTTCCCCGCTGATGTCGATGCTCGTCGCCGCGACGGGATACAGAATCTACCGCAGGGCGCGCGAGGGGGCGGGCGGTGCGAAAGCCGCCGGAATCAGTTGAAACCCGTTGAGGAATCTTGACTGTCATTGAGGATGAATGATGCTGTTGAGAAAAGGCCCGTTCCGGTGCGGAAATCGTGCCCGTATTGTTGCGGAAGTCGGAAATTGTATATAATTTTGCAGGATATGGGAATGACTCCCAGTTTGTAGAAACTTGAAAAGAATAATTGCTTCAGATTTTTCAATTTATTAGAATTTGGCTGAAATGAAAGAATTGAAGGGGACACAGACCGAAGCGAACCTCAAGGCAGCGTTCGCCGGCGAGTCACAGGCCTGCGTGAAGTACGGTTACTATGCTTCCAAGGCTAAGAAAGACGGTTATGTTCAGATAGGGCAGTTCTTCGAGGAGACTGCGGGCAACGAGAAGGAGCACGCGAAAATCTGGTTCAAACTGCTTCACGACGGAGCTGTTCCTGCGACCGAGCAGAATCTTGCGGACGCAGCGGACGGTGAGAACTTCGAGTGGACGGATATGTACGCCGGGTTCGCCGAGACCGCGAAGAAAGAGGGCTTCGACAGAATCGCCGCTCTCTTTTCCGCTGTAGGCGCGATTGAGAAGACCCACGAGGAGCGCTACCGCAAGCTTCTTGCGAACATCAAGGACGGAATCGTATTCTCAAGGGACGGCGACACGATCTGGGAATGCTCTAACTGCGGTCACATCGTGATCGGAAAGAAGGCTCCGGAAGTGTGCCCGGTTTGCAACCATCCGCAGAGCTATTTCAAAATCCACGCTGAGAACTATTAGGCGGAGGTGAAGAATGTTTTCGGGACATCTTCTTGCTTCCCGATGTTGATTATTCGGGATATAATCGCTAAATTTGCAGGCTGCACTTCGCCCGCGTCATCTGCGGGACGGTTGCAGCCTGTAGTGTGTTTACATCCGCCCGGCTACGGCAGGGCATAATCGACAGACGTGTTAATGAAATCGAACGGATTCCGAAAAATGTTCTCCGGGCTGGTTCTCGCCGCAGCGGCTCTGACGGCGGTTTCGTGCAGCTCCTACAAGGGCATTCCATATTTTCAGGACAAAGTCATCAACAGCCCCGAGACGATTGACCGCCACGCCGGCATAGTCATACAGCCGAAGGATATGCTCTCGATAGTGGTCAGCTCCCGCACTCCGGAGCTTACTCCGATGTTCAACCT
>CAVIXF010000274.1:0-2656 GCA_963646585.1 Candidatus Gastranaerophilales bacterium HUM_1
CATCACCAACGAGCTCGGAATCGAGAATGAGATCGCGGAGAACAACAACTCGGTCAATGCGGAGTTCGTTATGGTCCCGTTCGGTTTCGCGCAGGACACGAGCATAGTCGTCAGCGACGCGGAAATCAAGGACTGGTACAAGGCGCACAAGAAGATGGACGCATACAAGGGGCTTTTCAAGCAGAAAGCCAGCCGCGACATCGAGTATGTGGTCTATGACATCCTCCCTTCAGCGGAGGACATAGCGGCGGCGAACGAGTCCATAGCTTCTCTCGCAAATGATTTCGAGGCGACTTCCAACGTCCGTTCATTCCTTCTCTCCAACTACTGCAACTACGACGAGAAGTATTACAAGGAGGGAGAGCTCAAGCACATCTCCCCTGAAATCGACGAGTTCGTGTTCAACGGAAAGGGCGAGATTTCTCCGGTGATAACGAAAGGGAACACTTTCTACATCGTCCGCATACTTGACACCAAGAGGGAGGACGGCGTAGTGAAGAAGCAGGTCGCAGTGCTTGAGAAGGAGGCCGTGGCAAGCAAGACGACAGTGAACGCCATCTATGCGAAGGCGAAGGCTTTCGCGTCACAGGCTAACGGCGGCTACAAGAACTTCTGCGCGGCCGTTGATTCTCAGGCGGTCTACGCGCATTCGGCCAATGTCATCGAGGGCGCTGACCGCATCGGCTCCATCGACCACGCCAAGGAGATCACCCGCTGGGCTTTCGAGGCGAAGAAGGGCAATGTTTCGGAGATATTCGACGTGAACAAGGACTACTTCGTCGTAGCGACACTGAAGGGCATAAACAAGGAGGGCTACAAGTCTCTTGACGAGGTTTCTCCGTACATCAAGGACGTGCTCTACCGCGAGAAGCTCGCCGAGCACAAGGCGGCCGAGGTTGCGGGCAAGATTGCAGGTCTCGACAATATGGCCGCCATCGCCGAGGTTCTCGGAACCACGGTGAGCACGAAGGAGAAGATAACTTTCTCATCCCTCACCTCGCAGGGTCTCGACCCGGCTTTCATCGGGGCTGTCACTTCCGCACCGGAAGGCAGGATTTCCGCTCCTGTGAAGGGAAGCTACGGAATCTATGTGTTCAAGGTGACCGAGAAGGAGACAGGCGCGTTCTATACCGAGGATGACGCGAACGCCAAGACGGCGCAGTTCAACCAGTATATGTCGCAGATGCTGATGGCTTCGATGAACGACGCCGTCGTGACTGACAATCGCGCCCGATTCTATTAATAGACAGCACGATTCTATCAGTAGGTAACAGATATGCCGGCGGGCAAATGATTGCCTGCCGGCATTGTTTTACCAGAGGAAATTGTTGAAAGGATAACGCCCCGCGTGGATTTCCGCTACCATCCGGTAGAGGTCCGCGCGGAGTTTTTCTATCCCGGTCTTCTCTTTCGCCGAGATGAAGATGCAGGGGGTGTTCTCCTTCGCGATCCAGGAGTTTCTGTACTCTTCGAGCGTGTAGTTCTCCGGCTTTCTCGGCTCAAGCGAGAACTCGTCGTACTCCTGATGCCTGTACGCGTCGATCTTGTTGAAAACCACGAATATAGGCTTGTTTATCGCGCCTATGTCACGTAGGGTCTCGTTGACGACCCGTATCTGCTCTTCGTGGTTGGGGTGGGAGATGTCCACCACGTGCATCAGGATGTCGGCCTCGCGCACCTCGTCCAATGTGCTTTTAAAGGCCTCCACAAGCTGCGTAGGCAGTTTTCTGATGAATCCCACAGTATCGCTCAGAAGAAACGGCACGTTCTCTATGACGACCTTTCTCACGGTCGTGTCGAGGGTGGCGAAGAGCTTGTTCTCGGCGAATACGTCGCTTTTGGCGAGCATATTCATAATGGTGCTCTTGCCCACGTTGGTGTATCCCACGAGCGCGATGCGCACCAGCGACCCCCTGTTCCCGCGCTGCGAGGCCATCTGCCTGTCAATCTTCTTGAGCTGCTCCTTCAGCCTCGCTATCTTGTCCTGGATTATGCGCCGGTCTGTCTCTATCTGGGTCTCTCCCGGGCCTCTCATCCCGATTCCGCCCTTCTGGCGTTCGAGATGCGTCCACATTCTCGTGAGCCGGGGCAGAAGGTACTGATACTGCGCGAGTTCGACCTGCGTCTTGGCGTATGCCGTCTTGGCTCTCTGGGCGAAGATGTCGAGGATGAGGTTGGTCCTGTCGAGTATCTTGACATTCAGCTCCTTCTCGACGTTGCGCAGCTGGGTGGGGGAGAGTTCGTCGTCGAAGATGGCGACGTCGATTTCGTTCTCCTCTATATATTGCCGTATTTCGCCGAGTTTGCCGCTTCTGATGTATGTTTTTGTGTCGGGCTTGTCAACCTTCTGGATGAACCTTCCGCGCTTCTCCACGCCCGCCGTTTCGGCGAGGAATTCAAGCTCGTCCAGGTACTCCATAACCCGCGATTCATCGTCGTTCTGCTTTATGACTCCGATGAAGACCGCCTTCTCGACATATTTCCTGATGACTACAGGTTCAGAATTAAGCATAGATGTTCTGATTTGTGTTGTTCTGACTGTTCCAAGTCCATTCAAAAAAGGCGACTGAACCCGTTCAATCGCCTTTCATTGTCAGTTTGTTTCGGTTGTGAGGATTTTGGCAAATCCCGTAACGCAGTAATCCGGCTTCTGCTG